>NZ_JBHVKN010000162.1:0-11682 GCF_042798075.1 Nocardioides sp. NPDC057772 | reverse complement strand
GAACCGTGGTTCGAAGGCGGCCGCACCGACCTGGCAAACATGGTCTTGCTGTGTGGCAGTGACCATCGCCGGATCCACGACCCCAACTACGGCTATGAACGGCTCCCGGATGGTCGGATCCGGTTCACCCGGCGTACCTGAGGTACTGAGGGGCATTGGCTCATCCTTTGTGAAGCATTCACAAGGTGTCATCGTCTAGTAAAAGCCCGACGAGACACGTCTGCCGGTCCGGATCCGTCGGCCCCGGTTCCCAAGCCCGCGCTAAACCCGGATTCTGCTGCGCCAAACCCCGCCGCCGACCCGATAGCCAGCCAAAATTCTCGGCGGAGCCCGGTGTCAAGGACCGCGAAGCGGCCGGCGAAGCCGGCGGCCGAAGGCCGTCATCTCGACAAGCTCGATACATCGCCTTGACTCCGGGGTTCGTCGAGAACACCCTCAGGAAAGGGTCGGCGGCCCACCCCGGCCACGAAATTCAGCCCCCAACAGAACTCAAACCCGATTACCGTCCAACCCCATGAAACCCCTCGGCGACGTCCCCTGGCCCCCAGAGCAGATCGTCACCGAACGCCTGATCCTCCGAGAGACCAGAACAGAAGACAGAGCAAGCCTGGCCGAGCTCCTCTCGGACGAGACCGCCCAGGCCTACCTCGGCGGCCCTCGGCACACTCGCGAGGAGCTGGAGGACCTGATCCCCCACGATCCCAACACCAGACCGGGGATCTTCGCCGTCGAGCACGAAGGCGAGTTCATCGGGAGGATCACCGTGCAGCGCCGAGACCGGGCATGGGCCCACCACGTACGCGATGAGGGTGACGAGGTCGAGATCGGCTACGAGTTCCTCCCGACCACCTGGGGCAAGGGCATCGGGACGGAGGCGACCAGGGCAGCGCTCGGCTGGATCGAGCGGACGCTCCCCGGCGAGCCGGTCGTGATCACGACCCAGGTGGCCAACGAGCGGTCCCTGCGTCTGGCCCAGAAGCTCGGGTTCGTCGAGGTGGAGCGGTTCGAGGCGTACGGCGCGGAGCAGTGGTTCGGGGTCCTCAAGGCCGGCTAGGACCGAGCGGTCATTCCGCGGGCGTACCTAGATAGGCGACCAGCGCCAGGTGGTCCGAGCCCGGCACCTCGACCGTCTCGGTCGCCAGCGCGACCAAGGCGTCACTGATCAGCACATGGTCGATCGCGGTCGACGGCGGGAGAGGTACGCCGGCGAACCCGTCGACGGGCCATGTCGGCTGCCATCCGGCGTTGCTGGCCCGGGCAGCATCCGAGACCTCGGCATCGTCGAGCAGCTGCCGGACGGTGTGGTGGTCGAGCGAGGCGTTCAGGTCGCCGAGGACGAGGTCGGGCTTCTCCGCGGCCGCCTCTTTGATGAGAAGCTCCTGCTCGGCCGGCCACGAGGCAAGCGTGGGCGGCGCCGGATGCGCGACGACGACCCGCCGCTCCCCCACGTCGGCCACCCACGACCCCATCGCGGTCTCGATCCGGCGCGCCTTCGTGATCGGCTCGCCGGCGAAGAGCATCGTCCCGTCGGTGCCGGGCGCGGCCTCGCCGATCCGGTAGGGCAGCTGGTCACGCAGCCTGCCCGACAGCTTCGCGAACGCCTCAGGCGTGATCTCCTGAACCGCGAGCAGGTCGACCTTGTGGGCACGCACCGCCTCGACCACCGTGTCGATGTCGCCCTTGCCCTCGAAGAGGTTGGTGGTCATCACCGTCAGCGGCTCGCCGGCGCTGGTCTCCCGCGACCCGGCGTACATCGGTGCCTGCCAGGCGAGGTGCACCGCGAGCAGCATGCCGACCACCCCGGCCATGACCGCGAGCCGGATCCGCGCGGGACCGGCCGCCAGCCACACCAGCACCAGGACCGCGACCAGGCAGGCGGCGTACAGCCCGATGCCGAACGGTGCGAACGCCGCCAGCCGGACCGCCCGCAGATCCGTGCTCGCCAGCGCCCGGGAGAGTGTGATCGCCAGAGCGGGCAGCCCGCACACGACCAGCACGCCCCACGCCAGTGCCAGCGGCACCCACCGCGCTCGGTTCACGCCGCCACCTCCGTTGCGCAAGCGCAAGAGTACGGACGCGGCGGCGTGCTGATCACATGGTTCGCTCGCTGGCGCTCGCTCACAGGACGACCAGATCGTCGCGGTGGATGACCTCCCGAGCGTACGCTGCCCCCAGGTTGGCCTCGAGATAGCCGGAGGAGCGTCCGGCCAGCCGCGGGATCTCGTCGGCGTCGTAGTTCACCAGCCCACGCGCGACGGCCACACCCGACGGGTCGACGACATCGACCGGGTCGCCGGCGTGGAACGAACCGGAGGAGCCGGTGATACCCGCTGCCAGCAGCGAGGCGCCGCGCTTGCTGATCGCGGCGACAGCACCCGCGTCGATGCTGATCGACCCCACCGGCTCCGTGGCGTGCTGGAGCCACAGCAGCCGCGCCGGGCGACGCCTGCCGACGGCGTGGAACAAGGTGCCGACAGCCTCACCCGCCAAGGCGGCCTCCGCCTGGGCGGCAGAGGTCAGCACGACCGGTACGCCGTCGTCCACGGCGATCCGCGCCGCCTCCAGCTTGGTCACCATGCCTCCCGTGCCGACGCCGGCAGCACCGGCCTTGCCGATGGTCACCCCGGCGAGGTCGGCCATCGAGACGACCTCGTCGATGCGCTGCGACCCCGGGTGCGACGGAGGCGCGTCGTAGAGCCCGTCGACGTCGCTGAGCAGCACCAGCAGATCGGCCTTGACCAGGTGGGCCACCAGCGCCGCGAGCCGGTCGTTGTCGCCGAACCGGATCTCGGAGGTGGCCACGGTGTCGTTCTCGTTGACGATCGGCAGCACCCCCAGGTCGAGCAGCTTCGACAGCGTCGCATCGGCGTTGCGGTAGTGCGCTCGCCGGTTCAGGTCGTCGACCGTGAGGAGCACCTGGCCGGCGATGATGCCGTGCCGGGCGAGCTCGTCGGTGTAGCGATGGACCAGCAGCCCCTGTCCGACGCTCGCCGCCGCCTGCTGCTTGGCCAGCGCCCTGGGACGCTTGGCCAGCCCCAACGGCGACAGCCCGGCCGCGATCGCCCCGGAGGAGACCAGCACGACCTCCTGCCCGGCGGCCCGCGTCTTCGCGAGTACGTCGACCAGACCGCTCACCCGGGCCGGATCGATGCCTCCCGCTGCCGTCGTCAGCGACGACGACCCGACCTTGACCACGACCCGGCGTGCCCCGGTCACGACCTCGCGCTGCACCGATCCCCCTCGTACGTCAGCCTGTGCTCTCCGCTGGCCCGGATCCTACCGGCGGCTACTGCCGTCGCCCCGTCAGTTTTCGCTGGTCGAGCGCGACTCGCCCTGGTGTCCAGAGCTTGTCGAAGGGTCGTCCTCGGCCCAGTCGGTGTCGGGGTCGTCCTCGCCACCGATCTCGTACGCCACGGGGCCCGCCCCGTCACGCAGCCGCCGGGCGACGTCGGCGCGAGCCTCGTGCTCCGCCTTGGTCTCCATCCCGGCATCGATCTCGCGCCTCCGCGCGGCAGCGGGCCGCTCCTCGTAGAAGCGCTGGTCCTCGCCGCGGCGGCCGAGCATCTCGGCACCGGTCTGGATCGAGGGGCGGAAGTCGAAGACGACCGCGTTGGCCGGGTCGCCGATGATGACGGTGTCGCCCTCCTCGGCTCCGAGCTCGACCAGCCGCTCCTCGACGCCGAGCCGGTTGAGGCGGTCGGCGAGGTAGCCGACGGCCTCCTCGTTCTCGAAGTCGGTCTGGCGCACCCAACGCTCGGGCTGGGGCCCACGGACGAGGTATTCGCCGTTCTTGGAGACCTTGACGGTGAACCCGTCCTTGCCCTCGGCACCCGCCCGGCGGAGCACGATCCGCGTCGGCGCGACGACCGGCGTCTCCTTGCGCGACGCCGCGACCAGCTCGGCCATCGCGTAGATCAGCTGTTGGGTGCCCTCACCCGAGGCGGCGGAGATCTCGAAGACCTTCAGGCCGCGTTTCTCGAACTCGCCGATGGTCATCTCGGCGATCTCGCGGCCGTCGGGGACGTCGACCTTGTTGAGCGCGACCAGCCGGGGCCGGTCCTCGAGGCCGCCGTGGCGGGAGAGCTCGTTCTCGATGACGTCGAGGTCGTCGATCGGGTTGCGGCCGGGCTCGATGCTCGCGGTGTCGATGACGTGGACGAGCGCGGCGCAACGCTCGATGTGGCGGAGGAACTCGTGGCCGAGGCCGCGGCCGTCGGCGGCGCCCTCGATCAGGCCGGGCACGTCGGCGACGGTGAAGGTGATCTCGCCGCCCTTGACGACGCCGAGGTTCGGCACCAGCGTCGTGAACGGGTAGTCGGCGATCTTCGGCCGGGCCCGCGAGATGGCCGCGATCAGCGAGGACTTGCCCGCGCTCGGGAAACCGACCAGCCCGATGTCGGCGACGACCTTGAGCTCCAGGCCGATCTCGCGCGCCTCGCCCGGCTCGCCGAGCAGCGCGAAGCCGGGGGCCTTGCGCTTGGAGGAGGCGAGCGCCGCGTTGCCAAGCCCACCACGGCCGCCCTCGGCCACGACCAGCTCGGAGCCGGGGCCGACCAGGTCGGCCAGCACGTTGCCCTGCATGTCGGTCACCACGGTGCCGTCCGGCACCGGCAGGATCAGATCCTCGCCGTGGGCGCCGTTGCGGTGTCCGCCCGCACCCTGGCCGCCGTTGGAGGCCTTGCGCTTGGGACTGTGGTGGTAGTCGATCAGCGTCGTCACGTCGGGGTCGACGCGCAGGATGATCGATCCGCCCGGGCCACCGTTGCCGCCGTCGGGGCCGCCCAGCGGCTTGAACTTCTCGCGGTGCACCGACGCCACCCCGTGTCCGCCGCGACCGGCCTCGACGTGGAGGGTGACGCGGTCGACGAAGGTGGGTACAGCCATGGCTCCAGCCTACCGACGGCAGGCTCTGGAGTTGCTATCCGCGCGACGCCTCGCGGTCGCCGGTGCAGACTGTGCGCATGCGAGTAGGAACTGTGATGTGGCCGATCGAGGACTGGCCGGCGATGGGCGAGCGGTGGGCCCAGGCCGAGCAGCTCGGGTTCGAGACGGCATGGGTCTACGACCATCTGGCCTGGCGTGGCCACAGCCCGTGGGAGGAGGCATTCACGTCGATGGCCGCAGCAGCGGCCCTCACCTCCACCATCCGGCTCGGCACCCTGGTGACCACCCCCAACTTCCGTACGCCGATCCCGACCGCCGCCGCGATCCGCAGCCTCGACCGCATCTCCGGCGGGCGCATCACCATCGGCATCGGCGCGGGCGGCGACGACCACACCTCCGACGGCGACGTGCTCGGGCGCGAGTTCACGCCCCGCGAGCGCGCCGACCGGTTCGCGGAGTGGACCCGCGCCGTCGACCAGCTGCTGCGCGAGTCGCCGGTCACCATCGACGGCGAGCACTGGCAGACCCGCGAGGTCACCGTCTCCCCCGGCCAGGTGCAGCAGCCGCGTACGCCGCTCTGGCTGGCCGGCAACGGCCCCCGCGGGATCCGGCTGACCGCCGAGGTCGGCGACGGCTGGATCGCCAACCCGCACGGCGACGACCCGAGGGGCTTCGTCGCCCAGCGGCTCGAGATGCTCCGCGAAGCGTGCGAGAAGAACGGGCGCGACTACGACAGCATGCCGAAGCTGTTCATGTCCGGCTTCACCGAGGAGCCGTGGACCGAGTCGGCCGACGCGTTCGAGGACCTCGCCGGCTCCTACGCCGAGATCGGGATCACCGACATCGCGCTCCACTGGCCGCGCGCCGGGACCCGCTGGGAGGTCTCGTGGGACACCTTCGAGGCGATCGCGGCTCGTGCGGCGTACGTCTGAATGTTCGTCTAGGTATGTAGCCCAACCGCCACTTCCCGGTTGGAGTTCCACGTGGGAAGTGAGTGTTCGGCTGCATACCTAGACGAACCGCCACCCCACCCGACGACGCCGAAGGGCCCTCTCCGGTTCGGAGAGGGCCCTTCGAAAGTCTTGATCAGGCGTCGCCCGGGACGATGTTGATCACCCGGCGGCCGCGGCGCTTGCCGAACTCGACCGCACCAGGCTGGAGGGCGAACAGGGTGTCGTCGCCGCCCCGACCGACGTTGGTGCCGGGGTGGAAGTGCGTGCCGCGCTGGCGGACGATGATCTCACCGGCGTTGACGAGCTGGCCGCCGAAGCGCTTCACGCCGAGGCGCTGGGCGTTGGAGTCGCGACCGTTCTTGGTGCTTGCCGCACCCTTCTTGTGTGCCATCTTCTCAGTCCTTCAAGTATCTCTGGAACGCCGGAATCAGGCGTTGATCGCGGTGACCTTGACCTGGGTGTACTTCTGACGGTGACCCTGGCGCTTCTTGTAGCCGGTCTTGTTCTTGTACTTCTGGATGACGATCTTCGGGCCCTTGGAGGCACCGACGATCTCAGCCGCAACCGAAGCCTTGTCGAGGCCGGTCGTGGTGACGGTCTCACCGTCGACGAGCATGACGACCGGCAGCGTGACCGCAGCACCGGCCTCGCCGTCGAGGCGGTCGATCTCGATGACGTCGCCGACAACGACCTTCTGCTGCTTGCTGCCAGCCTTCACGATCGCGTACACCGCGGTCTCCTTCATGCTCCGAACTCAAAGTCTTGTGTTTACCCGCGGCAGCTGTGCACATACGTGATCACTGGACCCCGAAGCGATAGGTGCCAGCGGTTGCCTGCAGGAACGGCGCACTGCGCACGCCGAGGTTCAATATTACGTACGCGGCCAGGTAGCCGCAAAACGCCGCGACACCATCCGCCCGGACACTGCCAGCACACCGTCGGACCACCGCCCGGACATGGTGTCCCGGAGACCTCGAACCAGCCGACCGGGCGCCCGGTTCGGCCCGGTTCGCTGTGAACCGGGCACGATTCCGGGCAGGATGGCGCTCATGACGTCGACCGAGCCGTCGCCCGCGAGCCAGGCCCGGCAGGAGGAGATCCTGGCCCGGGCACGTACGACCGGACGGGTCTCGGTCACCGATCTGGCGCCCGATCTCGGGGTGAGCGTCGAGACGATCCGGCGCGACCTGAAGGTGCTCGCCGACCGCGGGGTCGTGGAGCGGGTCTACGGCGGCGCGGTCGCGCTGGAGAGCGGCAGCTTCGAGACGTCTCTCGAGTTCCGGGCGGGCCGCGACGTCGACGAGAAGCACCGCATCGCCCGGGCCGCCCTCCAGCACCGGCACGGCGCGGAGACCATCTACATCGACGAGGGCACGATGCCCCAGTTCCTGGCCGAGGAGCTCCTCGGCCAGGGGCCGGCGACGGTGATCACCCCCTCACTGCCGGTGGCAACCCGCCTCTCCGCGGACCCCGAGCTCACCGTCATCATCCTGGGCGGCCGCGTACGCACCCTCACCCGTGGCGTCGTGGACCAGTGGGCGACCCGGATGCTCGGCGACCTGGTGATCGACCTGGCCTACATCGGCGCCAACGGGATCTCCCGTGAGCAGGGGCTGACGACGCAGGACCCGTCGGTGGCCGCGGTCAAGCGCACCGCGATCGAGCGCTCCCGGCGCCGGATCTTCTTCGGCGCCCACACCAAGTTCGGAGCCTCCAGCCTGTGCCGCTTCGCGGGCGTACGCGACTTCGAGCTGCTCATCACCGGCACCGAGCTCCCGGCCTCCGAGGCCCGTCGGTTCGCCGCACTCGGACCCCGGGTCGTCCGCGCCTGAGGAGGCCCCGAGAAACGGGCAGCAACCGGGCAACTCGGGCGCCTTGACCGGGCTAGGGGGTCCGGCCCGAATTGCGACATCGTGGTCGTGACGACAGTCACACTGCGAGGAGGCAGATCGATGCGGGCACGGAGACGGACCTCCGCAGCGCTGACAGCGCGCTCTTTGGCCACCACGGTTGCAATGATCACAGCGTTGACGGCATGCGGCACGGGCGGGCTCGGCGCCGGCGGGACGAGCGCGGGTGAGCACAGCATCACGGTGCTGATGGTGAACAACCCCCAGATGCTCGAGCTCCAGGAGCTCACCGAGGAGCACTTCACCAAAGAGACCGGGATCGAGGTGAACTTCGTGGTCAAGGTCGAGCAGGACATGCGCGACACTGCGAGCACCGAGTTCGCCAACCAGTCCGGCATCTACGACGTGGCGACGCTGTCCAACTTCGAGATCCCCTACTACGCCGAGGCCGGCTGGATCTCCGACATGGAGAGCATCGCGAACGACCCCGAGTTCGACCAGGACGACATCCTCCCGCCGATGACCGAGGCGCTCTCGGCCAACGGCAAGGTCTACGGCCAGCCGTTCTACGGCGAGTCGTCGTTCCTGATGTACCGCAATGACCTGTTCGAGAAGCACGGCATCGAGATGCCGGCCAACCCGACCTGGGACCAGGTCGCCGACTTCGCGGCCCGGATCGACGAGGCCGAGCCGGACATGCGCGGCATCTGTCTGCGCGGCCTGGCCGGCTGGGGCGACAACCTGGCCTCGATCACGACCGTGGTCAACACCATGGGCGGCACCTGGTTCGACGAGGACTGGAACGCCCAGGTCAACACGGGTGGCTTCAAGAAGGCGGCCAACTTCTACGTCGACCTCGTCCGCGAGCACGGCGAGGCGGGTGCGGCGACGTTCAGCTTCCCGCAGTGCCTCAACGCCATGCAGCAGGGCAAGGTCGCGATGTGGTACGACGCCACCTCCGGCGCCGGGTCGCTGGAAGCGGCCGAGTCGCCGGTCAAGGGCAAGGTCGGCTACGTCGCCGCCCCGCACGACCAGACCGAGAACGCCGGCTGGCTCTACACCTGGGCCTGGGCGATCCAGAAGGCCTCGCGGCACCAGGAGGAGGCCAAGGAGTTCGTCGCCTGGGCCTCCAGCAAGGAGTACGAGCAGCTGGTGATGGCCGACACCGAGAACGACACCGGCGGCCCGACCAACGTCCCCGCCGGCAAGCGCGCCTCGACCTACGAGAACCCCGAGTACCTCGAGGTGGCCGGCGCCTTCGCGACCCCGACCATGAACGCGATCAAGAACGCCCAGGCCGACAACCCCGGCGTCCAGAAGCGCCCCTACAACGGCATCCAGTTCGTCGGGGTCCCGAGCTTCACCGACTTCGGCACCGAGTGCGCCAAGCAGCTCTCCAGCGCCATCTCGGGCTCGAAGACCACCGACGCGGCGCTCGACCGATGTCAGTCGCTCGCCCAGGAGTACGGCGACGTCCAGAAGGAGAAGCAGTGATGGCCTCCCTGACCGCACCCCTCCCCGCCACAACCGAGCCCGCGGCGGAACGGCCGCCCGCGGCGTACAAGAAATGGGGCCGGGAGTCGTGGAAGCTGCGCGCGCCGCTGCTGCCCGCGCTGGTCTTCCTGATCGTGGTGACACAGCTGCCGTTCGTGGCAACGCTGGTGATGTCGTTCATGAACTGGAGCGCTCAGCCCGACGCCCCGGAGCGCAGCTTCGCCGGGCTCGACAACTTCAAGACCGTGTTCACGACGCCGGCCTACCGTACGGCGGTCCTGAACACGATCGAGATGACGGTGGTCGTCGTCGGGGTCAGCGCCCTGCTCGCGCTCGGGATCGCGCTGCTGCTCAACCATGCGTTCGTCGGCCGCGGCCTCGTGCGCACGATGATGATCGCGCCGTTCCTGATCGTGCCGATCGCGGCTGCCGTCTTCTGGGGCAACGGCATCCTGATGACCGGGTTCGGCCTGGTCGACGGCGTGCTCGGTCAGCTCGGGGTGCCGAACGCCCAGGACATCGCGTTCCTCACCGACCATCCCAAGCTCGCCATCGAGATCGAGCTGATCTGGCAGTGGACGCCGTTCATGATGCTGATCCTGCTCGCCGGGCTGCAGTCGCAGGACCCCGAGGTCCTGGAGGCCGCGTCGATCGACGGCTGCAACGGATGGCAGACGTTCGTGCACATGACGCTCCCCCACGTACGCCGCTACCTCGAGCTCTCGATCGTGCTCGGCACGATCTTCATCGTCCAGAACTTCGACTCGGTCCTGGGCATGACCGGCGGGCTGAACTCGACGAACATCCCGTTCGCCGTCTACGAGACGTTCTACTCCGCCAAGGACTACGGGGTCGCCTCCGCGCTGGGCGTCGTCGTGGTCATCGGCTCACTGATCATCGCGACCTTCGCGCTCCGCGTCGTGTCGTCCCTGCTGACCGACGAGGAGGCAAGCCGATGAACGCATGGAACCGGCAACGGGTGGCGAAGATCGTCATCCCGATCGCAGCGTGGCTGGTCGGCATCATCTTCGTGATCCCGATCCTCTACATGGTCCTGACCTCGCTGCACGCGCCGCAGGACGCCCAGACGTACCCACCCAGCTGGGGTGCGCCGCTCACCATGGACAACTACAGCGGCCTGTTCACCTCGGCGAACCCGATCACCCCGGCACTGATCAACTCGGTGATCACCAGCGTGATCTCGACGCTGCTCGTGCTCGCCCTGGCCATCCCCGCGGCGTACTCCCTCTCGATCAGGCCGGTGAAGAAGTGGTCGGACGCGATGTTCTTCTTCCTGTCGACGAAGATGCTGCCGATGGTCGCGGGGATCCTGCCGATCTACCTGTTCACGACAAAGGTCATCAACATGCCTGACAACGTGATCATCCTGATCCTGCTCTACACGGCGATGAACCTGCCGATCGCGGTCTGGATGATGCGCTCGTTCCTGGCCGAGGTGCCGCCCGCGATCATCGAGGCGGCCTCCATCGACGGTGCCAGCACGCTTCGGATCCTGACCCGCATCGTTGCCCCGATCGCCATGCCCGGCGTCGCCGCGACCTCGCTGATCTGCTTCATCTTCGCGTGGAACGAGCAGCTCTACGCCAAGGTGCTCACCTCGGTCGCCGCACAGACCGGACCGGTCTACGTGAACACACTGATCCAGACCGAGCACGCCTACCTCGCCGAGCTGGCCGCCGGCGCGACGCTGATCTCGCTGCCCGTGCTCATCGCCGGCTTCGCCGCTCAGGACAAGCTGGTCCAGGGCCTCTCCCTCGGGGCGGTCAAATGACTCACGCCCAACTCACGACGGCTCGGCTCGGCGAGCTGTCTGCGGCCATCGCCGTCCCCGCCTACGACCGTTCCGCCGTCACCCCCGGGATCGTGCATCTCGGGGTCGGTGGCTTCCACCGCGCCCACCAGGCGCGCTACGTCGACGACCTGCTCGCCTCGGGCATCACCGACTGGGGCATCGTCGGGGTGGGGCTGATGCCCCAGGACGTACGCATGCGGGATGCTCTCGCCGCCCAGGACCATCTCTACACGCTCATGGAACGGGCCCCGGACGGGGCGGTGCACGGGCGGGTGATCGGCTCGATCATCGACTACCTCTTCGCCCCCGACTCCCCCGAGGCCGTCCTGGCGCAGCTCACCGACCCGCGGATCCGGATCGTGTCGCTGACCATCACCGAGGGCGGCTACCACGTCAACCAGGCGACCGGCGGCTTCGACGCCTCCGACCCGGCGATCCAGGCGGACCTGGAGCCCGGGGCCGTACCGTCGACGGCCTTCGGGTACGTCGTGGAGGCGCTGGCGCGTCGTCGGGCGGCGGGGGTGGCGCCGTTCACGGTGATGTCGTGCGACAACATCGCCGGCAACGGGCAGGTCGCACGATCGATGCTGGCCGCGTTCGCCTCCCTGCGTGACCCGGCGCTCGGTGACTGGATCGCGTCCGAGGTGGCCTTCCCGAGCTCGATGGTGGACAGGATCACCCCGGCGAC
>NZ_JBHVKN010000161.1:0-11739 GCF_042798075.1 Nocardioides sp. NPDC057772 | reverse complement strand
GCCGCCACCATCACGTCGAGCCAGTAGTGGTTGGCGGTGCCCACGATCACCAGCAGCGTCAGCAGCGGATGCAGCAGCCACAGGGTGGTGGGCATGTGCACGACGCGTACGCCGCGCAGCCATCCGGCCGCGACCCAGCCGCCGAGGTCGGTGGTCGCGCCGCCACCGAAGGTGACGACGGCGTCGGAGCGGGTGAAGCCCTTCTCCCCCAGCGCCTCCCAGCAGTCGTTGGCGACGGCGACGGTCTTCTGGTCCTCGCCGCTGGGCAGCCCGAGGCCGAGCACGTCGTAGTGCTCGAGGAGCTCCTCGAGCACGGGCTCGGCGTGCTCGGCCAGCTCGGCGGCGTAGAGGAACGCCACCCGTTGGACGCTCTCGCCCAGGAGCCCCTGGAGCCGGCCGGCGAGGCCGGAGCCGATGACGACGTCGTACGGCGCGGCGCTCTCGACCCTGATCAGGGTGCTGGCGGTGCTGGCTGGCTGGGTCACTTCTACTCCGTTGTGTTCAGCGCGGTCAGGGCGGTGACCAGCTCGGTGGCCACGTCGTCGGCCGAGCGGCCGTCGGTGTCGACGACCAGGGTCGCGACCGACTCGTAGATCGGCGCGCGCTCCTCGAGGAGCGCCTTGATGCGGCCGCGTACGTTGCCGAGCAGGAGCGGACGGCCCGAACCGAGACCGACCCGCTTGACCGCGTCCGCGACGCCGACCCGCAGGTAGACGACGGTGTGCTCCTCGAGCAGGGTCCGAGTCTGGTCGGCGAGGACGGCACCACCGCCGAGGGAGACCACGCCGTCGTGCTCGGCCAGGGCCGCCGCGACGGCCTCGGCCTCGACCGCACGGAAATGGGCCTCCCCCTCGTCGACGAAGATGTCCTGGACGCTCTTGCCCGCGGCCGCCGCGATGTCCTCGTCGGTGTCGCGCAGGGCCACGCCGAGACGCGAGGCGAGCAGTGCGCCGACCGTCGACTTCCCGGCGCCCATGGGGCCGATGAGCACGGCGACCGGCATCAGAGGTACCTCAGGTTCGCGAGGTAGGCCTCGGCGTTGCGCTTGGTCTCGGCGACGGAGTCGCCGCCGAACTTCTCCAGCGCCGCTTCGGCCAGCACGAGCGCGACCATCGCCTCGGCGACGACACCGGCGGCAGGCACCGCGCAGACGTCCGAGCGCTGGTGGTGTGCCACGGCAGACTCGCCGGTCGCGACGTCGACGGTGCGCAGGGCGCGCGGCACGGTCGCGATCGGTTTCATGGCGGCACGCACCCGCAGGATCTCGCCGGTCGACATGCCGCCCTCGGTGCCGCCCGAGCGCCCGGAGGCGCGGCGGATGCCGTCGGCGGACGGCACGATCTCGTCGTGGGCCTTCGAGCCCGGGGTCGCGGCGAGCTCGAACCCGTCGCCGACCTCGACACCCTTGATCGCCTGGATCCCCATCAGCGCGCCGGCCAGGCGCGCGTCGAGACGCCGGTCCCAGTGCACGTGGGACCCGAGGCCCGGCGGCAGCCCGTGGACGACGACCTCGACGACGCCGCCGAGGGTGTCACCGTCCTTGTGGGCCTCGTCGATGCGGGCGACCATCTGCTTGGAGCCGTCGGGGTCGAGCACTCGCACCGGGTCCTCGTCCAGGCGCGCGACGTCCTCGGGCGAAGGGACCTGGTGGCTCGGCGTACGGACGCCGCCGATCTCGAGGACGTGGGACACCAGGCGGACGCCGAGCGCCTGCTCGAGGAAGGCCGAGGCGACCGCGCCGAGCGCGACCCGGGCCGCGGTCTCGCGGGCCGAGGCGCGCTCCAGGATCGGACGAGCGTCGTCGAAGTCGTACTTCTGCATCCCGACCAGGTCGGCGTGCCCGGGCCGCGGCCGGGTCAGCGGAGCGTTGCGGGCCTGCCCGGCCAGCACCTCGGCGTCGACCGGGTCGGCGGCCATCACGGTCTCCCACTTGGGCCACTCGGTGTTGCCGACCTCGATCGCGACGGGACCGCCCTGCGACTCCCCGTGGCGTACGCCGCCGGTGATCCGCACCTGGTCCTTCTCGAACTTCATCCGGGCACCACGGCCATAGCCGAGCCGGCGCCGAGCCAGGGCATCAGCGATGTCGTCAGAGGTGATCCGGACGTGGGCGGGCAGACCCTCCATCACGGCCGTCAGGGACGGACCATGGGACTCGCCCGCAGTGAGCCAACGCAACATGGCGTCAGTCTTTCATCCCGACCACGCAACCCCGTGCACCCGGGTTCACAGCGAGACGGCGAGCACCCCGACGAGCATGCCCCAGATCATGAACGGACCGTACGCCAGGGGCTCGCGCATCGCCGTGCGCGAGCGCTGCGCGACCGCACGTCCGATGCCCCAGACACCGAAGATCGCCAGACCGGCCCACAGCCCGACCGCCAGGTGATCCCAGCCGAGGCGGCCGAGGACGAGGCCGACGAGCGCGGCGAGCCGTACGTCGCCGAAGCCCATCGCGTGCGGCAGCAGCCGCCACAGCAGCCAGAACGCCGAACGGGCGATCACCAGCCCGGCGAGTGCCCCGAGGGCGGCCTCGGTGTCGCGGGTCGAGAGCCACTCGGCGCCGAGCAGTGCGAGCCCGACCCCGGTCGCCGCCAGGATCGGCAGCTTCGGCAGCCGCTGCACGCGCCAGTCGACGTAGGCGAGCATCACGAGCAGCGGCGCGAGCGGCACCAGGGCCACCATCAGCCGCGAGGGCTCCACCCGCCAGGCCAGCAGTCCCGCGAGCGCGGCGGAGACGGTCACCGCAACCGGCAGCAGCGGTCTCCAGCCGGCGAGGGTGACGTAGGCGACCGCGGGCGGGTCGTCGGCAGGCTCGGGGAGCCGGCGAAGCAGTGCCGGCATGCCGAGAGCGAGCACGCCGGCGACGGCCGCACTCACCAGCACGACCGCCCCGGGACTCATACCGGTGACGGCTCCGTGATGCCCAAGGCCTTCTCCCCTGCCGCCCGCATCGCGTCGAGCGGGGCGGGGCGACTGGTGAAGAGCTCGAACTGCAGCACCGCCTGGTGCACGAGGAGATCGAGACCGCTGACAGCCACACCGGGTGCGACGGAGAGCAGCGGCGAGGGCCAGGGGTCGTAGACGACGTCGAAGACGACCGGTGTCGACGCCCACCGGTCGATGAGGTCGGGCGTCAGTGCCTTCGCCGGGACGGTGGAGACCACCGCGTCGACCCCGTCGACGGCCGAGTCCAGCGGCAGCACCGAGACCACGGGCTTGCTGCGGTGACGCGAGATCATCTCGATCGTCTCCCCCGCTACCCCCGGGTTGCGGGCGAGCAACGTGATCCGGGAGGCGCCGAGCTCGGCGAGCGCGAGACCGGTCGATGCGGCCGTGGCGCCCGCGCCCAGGATGGCACCGTGGGAGCAGGAGTAGCCGTCGCCGGCCCGCTCCCGGATCGCCGCTACCGCGCCCGGCAGGTCGGTGTTGTCCCCCACCCAGCCGTGCGAGGAGCGCACCAGGGTGTTGACCGCCCCCACGAGCCGCGCCCGCGGCGAGACCGACCGCGCCAGCTCGAACGCCTCGCGCTTGAGCGGCATCGTCACCGACAGCCCGCGCCACCTGCTCGGCGGCCAGTCGCCGCCGAGACTGTCGACATAGGCCGCCAGTCCCCCGGCGGCCACCCGAGTCGAGGTGTAGGACCAGTCGGACATCTCCAGCTCGGCGTACGCCGCCTGGTGGAGGGCCGGGGAGAGCGAGTGACCGATCGGGTCACCCAGGACAGCACACTTCACTCAGGTCTCCTCCTCAACAGCTCTTCGACTCGGTCTCGCAGTAGTTCTTGTACTCGGCCTTGAACTTCAGGAACTGGTCGTA
This sequence comes from Nocardioides sp. NPDC057772, assembly GCF_042798075.1. Lineage (NCBI taxonomy): Bacteria > Bacillati > Actinomycetota > Actinomycetes > Propionibacteriales > Nocardioidaceae > Nocardioides > Nocardioides sp. NPDC057772. The sequence continues at coordinate 7,920 of NZ_JBHVKN010000161.1, read as the reverse complement.
GTTCTTGGCGAACTTGGTCTCGCCGGTCTTCAGGTTGACGGTCACGTAGTAGTACCAGTCACCTTCTGCCGGATTGAGCGCAGCCTGGATCGCGTCGTCACCCGGCGCACCGATCGGCCCCGGCGGCAGCCCCTTGTTGGTGTAGGTGTTGTAGGGCGAGTCCACGGACTGCACGTTGACGCCGCCGAGCTCGGTGCTGCCGGACTTCCCGAGCGCATAGTTGACCGTCGCGTCGATCTGCAGGAAGCCCGCCTGGCCGGCCGTGCCGGGGTTCTCGACGCGGTTGTAGATCACCCGGGCGATCTTGGCCATGTCGTCGCCGCGGCCCTCGGCCTCGACGAGCGAGGCCACGGTCATGATCTGCTCGGCCGTGCAGGCCTTGCCGTCGCCGCACTTGAGCTGCTTGGCCCGCGCCTCGATGTCGTTGTCGCCGAGCGCCTGCTCCCACCGGTCGACCATCATCGCCAGCATCTCGGTCGGCGTGGCGTCGGGCGGGAAGGCGTACGTCGCCGGGAAGAGGTAGCCCTCGACGTTGCCCTTGGCGTAGTCGGGCAGCCCGATCGCCTCGGTGTCCTCGGCGGCCTTCTTGAAGTCGGCCGGCTTCTTCTTGGTCTTCTCCGCGAGCACCTTGTAGATCGCCTTGGCGCGCGAGCCTTCGGTGATGGTGACGTTGATCGTGTCGATGTTCTCGGGGTTGGCGAGGATCTCGACGACGTCGGAGGACTTCATCTGCTTCTTCAACGGGTAGAAGCCGACCTGGACGGTCAACCCCTCGGCGTTGGCCGCCTCGATGAACGCGTCGACCGACTCCACGACGCCGGCCTCCTTGAGGTTGCGGCCGACGGCCGACACCGAGTCGCCCTCATGGACCTCGAACGAGACCGGGTCGGTGCCCGGTCCGGGGTAGTCGGCCGGGGGCGCGACCATGTCCTTGACGTAGTCGATGGCTCGGTCGCCCACGACGTAGAAGCCACCGACCACGACGGCCATCGCCACGAGCACGGCCAGGCAGCCACCGAAGCGTCGTTTGCGCTTGGGCGGCTCTTCGTCGAAGTAGTCGTCGTGCTCTGCGGGACCGGCGTCGAAGAAGCCGGGGTGCTGCTGGTAGGTCGGGCCCCCGTAACCGCCAGGCCCCTGCGGGGGCTCCTGGCGACCGTAGCCCGGCGGGGGCGTGCCCGCTCCTGGCATCGGCCGGGGTCCGGGGCGTCGACCGGGATGGCCCTGCTGCGGAGGCATCTGACCGCCGGGCATCTGCGGCGGCATCCGGCGCGGGTCTCGGGGATCCTGGGGTGGCTGCTGACGTGGCGGGTAGCCACCGCGCGGATCGCGACCATATGACCCCTGACCAGGGCGACGCGGGTCGCGCGGGTCCGGGGGGTAGTAGCGCTCACTCAATGACCGACCTCAACGATCTCTCCAGGCGCGGCCCCCGAAGCGCGCTCACTGTCCAATGCGTGTTGCAGGATCACGACCGCCGCGGCCATGTCGACCACTGCTCGACGGTCCTGACCCTTGCGACCTCGATCTCGGAGCATAGCCTCCGCGGAAACAGTGGTGAGCCGCTCGTCGACGAGACGAACCGGGACCGGGGCCACTCGCCGCGCCAACGACGCGGCGAAGTCCCGGACCTTAGCAGTCGCCGGATTCTCCCCTCCCTTGAGGGAGCGGGGCAGCCCGACGACCACCTCGAGCATCGTCGACTCCTCGGCGATCTCGGCGACGATCGCCTGCAGCCGGGCGAGGTCGCCGCGGCCCTTCTTGACCGTCTCCAGCGGCGTCGCCAGGAACCCCGTGGGGTCGCTCCTGGCGACGCCGATCCGGGCGTCGCCAGGATCCAGACCGAGGCGTACGCCGTGCCGCATCAGGCTCCAGTCACTGCATCGGTCACCAGCGAGGCGACCTTGGTGACGGCCGCGTCGATCTTGCCGACCTCGGTGCCACCCCCCTGGGCGAAGTCGGGCTTGCCGCCGCCACGTCCGCCGACGACCGGCGCGAGCTCCTTGATCAGGTCGCCCGCCTTCACCCCGGCAGCGATGCCGGCCGGGTTGACCGCGGCCACCACCGCGACCTTGTCGTCCGCGTCACCGAGGAGCACGACGGCCGCGGGCGCGTCACCGAGTCGGGAGCGTACGTCCTGGGCGAGCGTGCGGGCGTCGCCGCCGCCCACACCCGGGACCCGCTGGGCAACGACCTGGACGCCGTTGACGTCGACCGCGGAGGCCGCGATCGAGCCACCGGAGGCGAGCAGCTGAGCCGTCCGCGCCCGGGCGATCTCCTTCTCGGCGGCCTTGAGCCGCTCCATCAGGTCGGAGACCCGGCCGACGACGTCGTCGGACTTCGTCTTGAGGAGCAGGTTGAGCTCGGAGACCACGTCGCGTTCGCGGGCGAGGTACTTGAAGCCCTCGACGCCGGTGTAGGCCTCGATGCGGCGGTTGCCGGAACCGACCGAGGCTTCCGAGGTGACCACGATGGTGCCGATCTGGGCAGAGTGGTCCACGTGCGTGCCACCGCACAGCTCGCGCGACCAGGGGCCGCCGATCTCGACGACGCGCACCTTGGAGTCGTCGTAGGTCTCGCCGAAGAGCGCGATCGCGCCCCACTCCTTGGCCTGCGGAAGGGTCATGTAGTCCCAGGAGACCGGCAGGTCGGCGCGCAGCGCGTTGTTGGAGACCTCCTCGATCTCGTGCATCTGCTCCGGGGTCAGACCCTTGGTCCAGCCGTAGTCGAGACGCAGGTAGCCGGGGCGGTTGAACGAACCGGACTGCAGCGCGGTCGGGCCGAGCACCTCACGCAGCGCCGCGTGCACCACGTGGGTGCCGGAGTGGGCCTGACGGGCGCCGAGACGCCACTCGGGGTCGACCTTCGCGTGCACGAGCGACTCGCCACCGTGGAACTCGCCGTCGACCACGCGGACCTGGTGCACCACGAGGCCCTTGACCGGCCGCTGCACGTCGACGACCTCGAGCCGGCCACCGTCGAACTCGATGATGCCCGCATCGGCGGACTGGCCACCGGACTCCGCGTAGAACGGGGTGCGGTCGAGGACGATCTCGCCGATCTCGTCGGGACCGAGGACGTCGACCGGCTTGCCCTCCCGCAGGAGCGCCACCGGCTTCGACTCGGTGTCGAGCGTCGTGTAGGCCTGCCAGTCGGTCGGGCCGTTGCTGTCCAGGATGCCGCGGTAGACCGTCAGGTCGGCGTGCTGGCCCTTCTTGGCCCGTGCGTCGGCCTTGGCCCGCTCGCGCTGCTCGGTCATCAGACCGCGGAAGCCCGCCTCGTCGACCTCGAGACCCGCCTCGGCGGCCATCTCGAGGGTCAGGTCGATCGGGAAGCCGTACGTGTCGTGGAGCTGGAACGCCTTGTCACCGGTGAACGTGGTGGATCCGCTCGCCTTCACCTCGGTCGCGGCCAGGTCGAAGATCTGGGTGCCGGCGGCGAGGGTCTTGCGGAAGGCCTCCTCCTCGGCGTCGGCGACCCGCTTGATCCGGTCCCACTCGGCGTGCAGGTCGGTGTAGGTCTCGCCCATCTTGTCGCGGGAGATCGGCAGCAGCTCCGGCATCGCCGGGTCCTCGTAGCCCAGCAGCCGCATGTTGCGGATCGCGCGGCGCATCAGCCGGCGCAGCACGTAGCCCCTGCCCTCGTTGCCGGGGGTGACGCCGTCGCCGATGAGCATCAGGGAGGAGCGCACGTGGTCGGCGACCACGCGGAAGCGGACGTCGTCCTCATAGGCGGCGCCGTACTTCTTCCCGGTCAGCTCCATCGCCTTCTCGATGACCGGGAAGACGACGTCGGTCTCATACATGTTGGACTTGCCCTGCATGAGATAGGCGACGCGCTCGAGGCCGAGACCGGTGTCGATGCCGGTCTGGGCGAGCGGGCCGTCGATGTCGACGTCGTACTTGGACCGCGCCGCGACGACGTTGTCCTGCATGAAGACGAGGTTCCAGAACTCCAGGTAGCGGTCGCCGGCGTCCCAGTCGCGGTCGGCGCCGAACTCGGGACCGCGGTCGATCAGGATCTCCGAGCACGGACCACCCGGGCCGGGCACGCCCATCGACCAGTAGTTCTCGCTCGGAGGCAGCCGGACGATGCGGTCGTCGGGCAGGCCGGTGATCTTCTTCCAGAGCGCGACCGCCTCGTCGTCGCCGTTGAGCACGGACGGGTAGAGCACCGACTCGTCGAAGCCGAAGCCGCCGTCGGCGACCGACTTGGTGACCAGCTCCCAGGCGAGCGTGATCGCGCCCTCCTTGAAGTAGTCACCGAAGGAGAAGTTGCCGCACATCTCGAAGAACGTGCCGTGGCGGGTGGTCTTGCCGACCTCCTCGATATCAGGCGTACGGATGCACTTCTGCACCGACGTCGCCCGCTGGTAGGGAGGGGTGGCCTGACCGAGGAAGTAGGGCTTGAAAGGCACCATGCCTGCGTTGACGAAGAGCAGGTTGGGGTCGTCGAGCAAGAGCGATGCCGACGGCACCACCGTGTGCTCGCCGACACTCGTGTTCTCGGCGAAATGCGCCGTGAAACGGCGGCGGATCTCCGCCGTGCTCAACCACTCCATCAGGGGGTACTACCTTCCGTGTTCTTCCTCGGGTCCTCGGTTGGCCCGTTCAGTCCAAGTCTCTGCTGCTCGGCACCCGTGGCGCCAATCTGTTTCGGTCCCGCGGTGCGGGCCTCGATCCACTCGCGGAGCTCGAGCTCCTTCTCGGCCTTGCCGGTGGCCAGCTCCTCGCGGAAGATCCGCGCGCCGACCCCGAGGGCCTGGGCCCGGTCGCGCAGCCCGTCGGCGGTGAACGCCTCGGCGGCGCGCCGCCCCTTGACCATCGCGTACACGCCCGCGCCCGCACCGACCACGAACCAGATCGCGCCCCTCATCGGGTGTCCTCCATACGTACGTCCTCGTCAACTGCCGCGCGCTGGCGCGCACGGTATTCCCGCAGCGCCTCGCGCATCTCGCTCTTGCGGTCCTTGCGTGCCCGCTTGACCTCGCGGTGCATCTCGTAGCGGATCTTGAACCGCACCTCGGGCGAGAGCGCCCGGCGCACCCCGTGGACCAGCGCGGCGCCGTGCACGACGGTCTCCCGAAACACCGCGTCCGCGAAGGCCGGTGCGGTCAACGTACGCTGCACCACCTGCTCCACCTCGGCAGGCTCGCCGTCCTCTCCCAGGGAGGTGATGACGTATTCCTTCTCGTCCCGGCGCCGCCGCCTGACCTCCGGCTGGGCCAGCCGCTTCTCCAGCGCCTCGAGCCGCTCGCGCAGCTCGGCCTCGCTGGCCTCGGCCGCCTCGAGCCTCAGCCGCGCGCGGCGCCGCGCCCCGAGCGCGAGCAGCACGACCACCAGCGAGATGAGGACCAGAACCCCCACCGCGATCAGCGTCGCCGCCAGCGCCCACCCGGGCATGCTCGAGTTCGTCATGGTGGGCCTACCCTATCCATCCTGTCCGCGCACGATTTTCCGGACACGCTCCCAACGTTCCTTCACTGCGGCCTCGGCTCCGTGGGTGGTCGGCCGGTAGTACTCCGCGTCGGCCACCGCGTCCGGCGCGTACTGCTGGGTCGCGATGCCGAACGGCTCGTCGTGGGCGTACTTGTAGGCCTCGCCGTGGCCGATCTTCTTGGCGCCCTGATAGTGGGCGTCGCGCAGGTGGGGCGGGACGTTGCCGATCTTCCCGGCCGCGACGTCGGCGCGCGCGGCGAAGATGGCGTTGGTCACCGCGTTGGACTTGGGGGCCACCGCGAGCGCGATCGTCGCATGGGCCAGGGTCAGCTGGGCCTCGGGCATCCCGATCAGCTGCACCGTCTGCGCCGCGGCGACCGCGGTCTGAAGCGCCGTCGAGTCGGCCAGACCGATGTCCTCGGAGGCGAGGATCATCAGCCGACGGGCGATGAACCGCGGGTCCTCCCCCGCCTCGATCATCCGGGCCAGGTAGTGCAGCGCCGCGTCGGCATCCGACCCGCGCACCGACTTGATGAAGGCGCTGACCACGTCGTAGTGCTGGTCGCCCTGACGGTCGTAGCGCACCGCCGCCTGGTCGACGGCGCGCTCGGCCGCCTCGAGGGTGATCTCGCCCTCGGACGCCGCGCCCGCGGCCGCCTCCAGATAGGTCAGCGACCGGCGAGCGTCACCGCCGGCGAGACGTACGAGATGGTCGAGCGCCTCGTCAGAGATGGTCACCGAGCCGCCGAGCCCGCGCTCGTCCTCCAGGGCCCGCAGGAGTACGCCGCGGATGTCGTCGTCGGTCAGCGACTCCAGCCGCAGCAGCAGCGAGCGGGACAGCAGCGGCGAGATCACCGAGAAGAACGGGTTCTCCGTGGTCGCGGCGACGAGCGTGACCCAGCGGTTCTCCACACCCGGCAGCAGAGCGTCCTGCTGCGCCTTGCTGAACCGATGCACCTCGTCGACGAAGAGCACGGTCTCCTTGCCGGTCGCGACCAGCTCGGCCCGCGCGGAGTCGATCGCCGCCCGGACCTCCTTGACCCCGGCCGAGACCGCGGAGATCTCCACGAAGCGCCGGTCGGTGGAGCGGCTCACGATCGAGGCGATGGTCGTCTTCCCGGTCCCCGGCGGCCCCCACAGCAGCAGCGAGAGCGACTGCCCGCCCTCGACGACCTGGTGCAGCGGCGACCCGGGAGCGCGCAGCGAGCTCTGGCCCACCAGCTCCTCGAGCGTACGCGGCCGCATCCGCACCGCCAGCGGCGCGGCCGCATGGTCGCTGTGGCTCAGCGACCCGCCGCGCGAGGCGCCGGCAGCGCCCATCTCGAACAACCCATCCACATGCCAACCCTAGTGGGCGGCACCGACAGGGTCAGGAGAGGCGTACGCGGGGGTCGAGGACGCTGTAGAACAGGTCGACCACGAGGTTGGTGATCACGATGATCACGGCGGAGATCAGGGTGGTCGCCTCGATGACCGGCAGGTCGCTCTGCCCGACGGCGTCGAGGGCGCGAAGACCCAGGCCGTTGATGCCGAAGATCTTCTCGGTGAAGATCGTGCCGGTCAGCAGGGCACCGAAGTCGAGGCCGAAGATGGTCACGATCGGGACGACCGCGGCGCGCAGCGCGTGCTTGTTGACGATCGTCCGCTCCGGCAGGCCCTTGGACCTCGCGGTGCGGACGTAGTCCTCGTTGAACGCCTCGATCATCGAGCCACGGGTGAAGCGGGCGTACTTGGACGAGTTCACCAACCCGAGAGCGAGCCAGGGCAGCAACAGCGCCCAGGCCCACTTCAAGGGCGAATCGGTCAGCGGCTGGTAGCCGTCCTGCGGGAAGATCCCGGCTCCGACGGCGAGGTAGAGGAAGGCCAGCAGCACGAACAGGTAGTACGGGATCGACTCGATCACCAGAGTCGCGCCGATGACCGCCTTGTCCGCCGAGCTGCCCCTGCGTCTGGCCGCGAACATCCCGATCGGCACCCCGATGAGCAAGATGGTGACGCCGGCACCGACCGCGACCGACACCGTCGGCCCGATCCGGTCCTTGATGTCGTCCCAGACATTGACCCGGTAGATGAAGCTGACCCCGAAGCAGGGCGCGTCGCAGTCGTACGACTCGGAGCCGAACGCGATCTCGCGGCCGTTGACGATGCCGGACATGTATTCGGCGTACTGGACGTAGATCGGCGCCTCCAGGTTGAGCGCCTCCCGGATCGCGTCCTGGCGCTCGGCGGTGCACTTCGGCTCGGGGCACATCGCGTCCGCCGGGTCGCTCGGGCCGTAGGTGAAGAGCGCGACCACCGCCACCGAGATGACGAACAGCACGAGGAGTGCCGAGATCAGCCGGCGTACGACAAAACCGATCATGGGACGGAGCAGATGCTCACCCGCAAGTACTCCGACGGCAACACGATCACCTACACGTACGACAACGACGGCCGCACCGCCACCATGCTGGCCGACGGCAAGACCACCACCTACACCTGGGAC
>NZ_JBHVKN010000160.1:0-11754 GCF_042798075.1 Nocardioides sp. NPDC057772 | reverse complement strand
CTCCCGTGCCTTCTCGCGGAGCCTTGACGGCATCGGTCACTTCGTCAGCATGCTGACGTACGCATCCAGGACCTGCTCGGCCGAACGGGGGCCGCCGAAGGTCCAGATGCCCTCGGGGAAGGCGTGGGTGCGGCCCTCGCTGACGGCGGGGATCGACTTCCAGACGTCGTTCTTGGCCAGCTCGGCGTTGATGTCGCCGGCGGGGTCGATGGTGCCGGTGTGGAAGAAGGTGGCGTCGCCGAGCGTGGTCATGCCCTCGATGTCGGTCTGCCCGAGGCCGTACGCAGGGTCGACCTCGCCCTTCCAGGCGTTCTTCAGCCCGATCTCCTCGCCGAGCTCACCGATCAGCGAGCCCTGGCCGAACGGACGGATCGCCACGTTGGCGCCGTCGATCCACCCGTCGAAGTAGACGAACTCGGTGCCGGCGGCGTCGGAGTCCGCGACGGCCTTCTTGGAGGCGGCGAGCTTGTCCTCGAACTCGCCGACGACCTTCTCCGCCTGCGCCTCGCGACCGGTGGCCTCGGCGATCATCTCGAAGGTGGTGATCATGTTGGCCACGGGGTCCTTGGCGTCGGCACCCTTGGTGGCGAGGACCGGGACGTCGTACTTGGCGAGCTGCTTGAGGATCTCGTCCTCGGCGGTGTAGGCCTCGACGACGATCAGGTCGGGGTTGGTGCCGAAGAGCGTCTCCAGGTTCGGCTCGCCCCGGCTGCCGACCTCGGTCGCGCTCTCGGGGAGCTCCTCGGCGGTGTCCCAGGTGCGGAAGCCCTTGCCATCGGCCACCGCGACCGGGTCCACGCACAGGGTGAGCAGGTCCTCGGTCTGCTGCCACTCGAGGACCGCGACCCGCTCGGCGGGCTTGTCGAGCTCGACCTTGTTACCGAAGGAGTCGGTCAGGCTGACCGGGCCGGTCGAGGTCTCGACCCCCTCGCAGCCCGCGGAGGCCTTCTTCTCGGACGTGTCCGTCTCGGCGGCGGTCGTCGTCTGGCCGCAGGCGGTGAGCAGCAGGGCTGCGCAAGCCGTCGCCAGGGCAGCCGTCGTCGTACGTCGAATCATGTCTTCCTCTTCGTGTCCGCCGGCGTCAGCGCCGGACGTGATGCCTGCCGCGTGGCTCGACCCGGACGCGCCCGGTCTCCAGATCGGAGGTCACCTCGATCGGGAGCCCGTACACCTCAGAGAGGTGTTCGGCGGTGAGCACGTCAGCGGGTTCGCCGGTGGCGTGCACAACGCCGTGGTGCAGCAGTACGACCTGGTCCGCCACGGCGGCGGTCTGGTTCAGGTCGTGCAGGACGACACCGATGGCCGTCCCGTGATGGTCCGCAAGGTCGCGGACCAGGTCCAAGATCTCGACCTGGTAGCGCAGGTCGAGGTGGTTGGTGGGCTCGTCGAGCAGCAGCACGCCGGTGTCCTGGGCCAGGCAGCTGGCCAGCCACACGCGCTGCAGCTCGCCACCGGAGAGCTGGTCGACCGGCCGGTCCGCCATCCGTGCGGTGCCGGTCAGCTCCATCGCCCGGTCGATGCTCGCCAGGTCGTCCTCGGTGAGGGCGGCGAAGCGCCGGCGATGGGGGTGACGGCCGAACCCGACGATGTCGCGGACGGTCAGGCCGGAGGGGTGCGGACGCGACTGGGACAGCAGCGTCACCCGGCGCGCGAACTCGCGTGCGGCCAGCGGAGCGCTGTCGTCGCCGTCCAGCGAGACCGACCCGGAGGTCACTCGGTGCAACCGGGCGAGCGAGCGGAGCACGGTCGACTTTCCTGAGCCGTTCGGGCCGATGAGAGCGGTGACCCGCCCCGACTCGAGACCGATGGAGACCCCATGGACGACGGTGGCACGGGCATAGCCGAGGACCAGGTCGTGACCGGAGAGCGCAGGAAGCATGAGGTGAGGCTAGCCTAACTAAGGCGAGGCTGTCTCCCGGGGGCTACGAAGTGGTCGTTCCCGTTCGCCTCCGGATTCCGAACAGCGTGTACGTCAGGGCGATCGCCGCCACGACGCACAACAACAGGAGCCCGGTCGTGTAGGAGCGGGATGCGGCGTCGTAGGTCGCCCCCATCACCAGCGGCGGGAAGAAGCCGCCGAGCCCGCCCGCGGCGCCGACCAAGCCGGTGACCGCGCCCACTCGGGCCGGCGGGGCGAGGTGGGCGACCCAGGTGAAGACGGCACCGGTGCCCAGCCCCAGGAACGCGGCCATCAGCACGAAGACCGTGCCGGCGGGCAGCTCGAGCGGCGGTGTCAGGGACATGAGCACCGCGAGCACGGCGGCGCCGCCGAAGGAGACCGACGCCACCGTACGCGGCCCGACCTTGTCGGACAGAACCCCGCCGATCGGTCGGCACAGCACCGCGGCGATGGCGAACCCCGCGGTGCGGGTGCCCGCCGCGGTGAGGTCGAAGTCGTAGACGTCCTTGAGAAACGTCGGCAGATAGGTGGAGAAGGCGACGAAGCCGCCGAAGGCGACGGCGTAGAGGAACGACATCTGCCAGGTCACCGGGAGCTTGATCGCGGCGACCAGCTTCGGGACGACCGGGTCGTGGTTGGGCCGCCAGGCCGGGCTGTCTCGGAGCGTGAGCCACACCAGGGCCGCCGAGGCGACCAGCGCGACCGCGACGATCACGTGCGTCGTCGTATAGCCGAACCACGACACGAACCGCGGGGTGAAGAACGCCGACAGCGCGGTGCCGCCCATGCCCATCCCGAAGACACCGGTGGCGAAGCCCCGTCGCGACTTCTGATACCACGCGTTGGCGAACGGGATCCCGACCGCGAAGGTCGTGCCCGCGATGCCGAGGAAGAAGCCGAAGACCAGCAGCAGCGGGAAGGAGCCGATGTTGCCGGCCAGCGCCACCAGCAGCACGAAGGGCGCCGAGGCGAGCATCAGTACGGGGAACATCACCCGGCCGCCGTAGCGGTCGGTGAGCGCGCCGGCGAGGATCCGCCCCACCGACCCGACCAGCACCGGGGTTGCGACGAGGATCGACTTCTCGCCGGCGGAGAGGCCCAGGTCGCCGGTGTAGCGGACCCCGAGCGGCGCGATCATGTTCCAGGCCCAGAAGCTGATCGTGAACGCCCAGGTGGCAAGCAGGAGATTCCGGAGCTGTCCGCTCCGGGTCTCGGCGGACACGGTCTGCGTACTCATCGGGCCTCCCGGTCGAAGGTGCCGGTGCCGACCCAGCCGGGCCGCTCCGGTCGGGCACCGGCTCGCGGACGTGCGTCCCGGCTGCGGTAGACGATGTAGGGGCGGAACAGGTAGTGCACCGGTGCGGTGAAGGCGTGCACCAGCCGCGTGAAGGGCCAGATCGTGAAGAGCAGCAGGCCGACCAGCACATGGACGTGGAACTGGATCGGCGCGGCGGCCATCGCGGCGACATCGGGCTGCAGGACGAACAGCGAGCGGAACCACGGCGAGACCGTCTCGCGGTAGTCGTGGGCCTGGTGCCCGTCGGCGAGCGCGACGACCGTGGTCCACAGGCCCAGCACGATCGCAGCCACCAGGACCACGTACATGATCTTGTCGTTCTTGGTGGTGGCCATGAACACCGGTCCGGTCGTACGCCGCCGATAGATCAGCAGCGCCAGGCCGCCCAGCGTGCAGACGCCGGCGATCAGCCCCCAGAAGAGCGCGTTGCCGTGGTAGACGTCCTCCGAGATCCCCATGGCCTCGGTCCAGGAGGCGGGGACCAGCAGGCCGGCGGCGTGACCGACGATGACGACGAGGATGCCGAAGTGGAACAACGGCGAGCCGATCCGGAGCAGCCGTGACTCGTAGAGCTGGGAGGAGCGCGTCGTCCATCCGAACCTGTCATAGCGGTAGCGCCACCAGGTGCCGACGACGAGGACGGCGATGGCCAGATAGGGGAGTACGCCCCACAGCACCACGTCCCATCCGGAGGCGCCGGTCATCAGCGGGCTCCTATCATCGAGGCCGCGGAGCCCGGCCGGGCGGTCGGGAACGGCAGCGTCTCCAGGCCGACGGACTCCGCGGGTGGTCCGGTCTGTGCCATCGCGAGCGCCTCCTGCTTGTCGCGGGCCGAGGGTCCCGGGAGGGTTCCGCACACCGCGGCCAGGACGTCGGCGTACGCCGAGCCACGCTCGACCAGGGAGAGCCGGATCAGCTCCAGGGCCGAGCGGTTCTCGATGAGCAGGCGACGGCCGCCCTCGGGGTCGGCCAGAGCGGCGTACTCCAGCACCATCGGCAGGTGGTCGGGCAGCTCGCCGTGGGTGTCCACGATCCAGCCCTCGCCCTTCGTGGCGCCGTCGCGGAGCCGGGCCTTGAAGTCGGCGAGCGACTCCCCGCGGCGTCGGGTGTCGCCGTCGCGCCAGTAGGACAGGTGCAGCGTCTGGCGGCGGTGCAGGTCGAACAGCTCGACATAGACGTGCTGGAGCGCGTGCGGGTCCTGGCGGGCCAGGGTGTCGACGAAACCGCGCAGCAGCTCGGCCGGCTCCGAGCGGGGCTGCTCATCGAGTGCGCTGCGTAGCAGCGGGAGCTTCGTGATCAGCTCGTCGTCGGGGTAGCCGAGGCACCAGGCCGCGACCTGGTGGACGACCCGCCAGTCCTGGGTACGCCGCTTCATGAGCGTGCCTCTCGCTCGGTGCCCGGCCTCTCCGGGCTGTGCTTGTCCGGGTTGTGCTTGTCCGGGAACAGCCCCTCCGGCGTCCCGTTGCCGTCCCAGTTGAGCAGGTTGACCCGCCCGCGCAGGGTGTCGTCGGAGGCTGCCGCGTCGGTGCTCTGGCGCTGCCTGAGTGCGTGGTAGGTCTCCACGGCCACCGGTGCGGGGCGGCCGCTGGCCTCGCCGAGGGGGCCGGAATCGTACATTCCGGGGCCGTCGTCGAAGTCGAGGGAGCAACCCATCTCCTCGAGGTCGTGAGCCTGCTCCGCGTGGGCGGTGGGGATGACGTACCTCTCCTCGTACTTCGCGATGGCGAGCAGGCGGTACATCTCGTAGGTCTCCTCCTCGCTCATCCCGACCGCCGCAGGGATGGTGCCGTCCGGGTCGCGGCCCAGGGTGATGTCACGCATGTAGGCGCGCATGGCGGCCAGCTTCTTGAGGACCAGATCGATGACGTCGGTGTCGCCGGCGGTGAACAGTTCGGCCAGATACTCGACCGGGATCCGCAGCGAGTCGATCGCGCCGAAGAGGTTGGGCGCGGCCTCGGCGTCGTGGCCCTGCTCCTCGAGCAGGTCCACGACGGGGGAGAGCGGCGGGACGTACCAGACCATCGGCATGGTCCGGTACTCCGGATGCAGCGGCAGCGCGACCCGGTAGTCCTTGATCAGGGCATGGACCGGCGAGCGGCGGGCGGCCTCCAGCCAGTCCTCCGGGATGCCCTGCTTCCTGGCCTCGGCGAGGACCTGCGGGTCCGACGGGTCGAGGATGACGTCGAGCTGGGCGGCGTAGAGATCCTGCTCCGAGGTGGCCGAGGCGGCGCCGGTCACCGCGTCGGCGTCGTAGAGGATCAGGCCCAGGTAGCGGAGTCGACCGACGCAGGTCTCCGCGCACACCGTGGGCAGGCCGACCTCGACGCGCGGATAGCACAGCGTGCACTTCTCGGCCTTGCCCGAGCGGTGGTTGAAGTAGATCTTCTTGTAGGGGCACCCGGTGATGCACTGGCGCCAGCCGCGGCAGCGGTCCTGGTCGACGAGCACGATGCCGTCCTCGGCGCGCTTGTAGATCGCCCCCGAGGGGCACGAGGCCATGCACGAGGGGTTGAGGCAGTGTTCGCAGATGCGTGGCAGATAGAACATGAAGGTCTGCTCGAGCTCGAACCGGATCCGCTCGTTCGACTCCTCGCGGATCTTCTGCACGACGGGATCGAGATGACCGTGCTCCATCGAGCCGCCGAGGTTGTCGTCCCAGTTGGCCGACCAGGTGATCTTGGCGTCCTCACCGGTGATCAGGCTCTTCGGCCTGGCGACCGGGAAGTCGTCGCCGAGCGGGGCGTCGATGAGCGTCTGGTAGTCGTAGGTCCAGGGCTCGTAGTAGTCGTCGAGCTCGGGCTGGACGGGGCTGGAGAAGATGGTGAGCAGCTTCTTGACGCGTCCGCCGGCCTTGAGGCGCATGCGCCCCTTCCGGTCCAGGGTCCAGCCACCCCGCCATCGCTCCTGGTCCTCGTAGCGTCTCGGGTAGCCCTGGCCGGGTCGGGTCTCGACGTTGTTGAACCAGACGTACTCGGTGCCGGCCCGGTTGGTCCAGGCCTGCTTGCACGTCACCGAGCAGGTGTGGCAGCCGATGCACTTGTCGAGGTTCATCACCATCGCCATCTGCGCCATGACTCTCATGAGGTCGCTCCGCTCCGGGGCATCAGTAGGTCACCTTCTGCGATCGCTTGCGGACGGTGGCAACCATGTCTCGCTGGTTGCCGGTCGGGCCGAGGTAGTTGAACGTGTAGGAGAGCTGCGCGTAGCCGCCGATCAGATGGCTGGGCTTGATCAGCAGCCGGGTGACGGAGTTGTGGATGCCACCGCGCCGGCCGGTGGTCTCCGACTTCGGTACGTCGATGGTGCGGTCCTGGGCGTGGTGCATGTAGACGACGCCCTCGGGCATCCGGTGGGAGACGACCGCCCGGGCGACCACGACACCGTTGGCGTTGGTGGCCTCTACCCAGTCGTTGTCGCGTACGTCGATCGCCTCGGCGTCCTGCGGCGACATCCACACGGTGGGGCCGCCGCGGGAGAGGGAGAGCATGAACAGGTTGTCCTGGTACTCGGAGTGGATCGACCACTTGGAGTGCGGCGTCAGGTAGCGGACGGTGACTTGGGCGGCGCCGTCCTGGCCGATCCGCGGCTCTCCGAAGAGCCGGTGCATGTCCAGCGGCGGCCGGTAGAGCGGCATCGCCTCGCCGATGTCGGTGAGCCAGTCGTGGTGGAGGTAGAAGTGCATCCGACCGGTGAGCGTGTGGAACGGCTTGAGACGCTCGATGTTGACCGTGAAGGGGGCATAGCGGCGCCCGCCGGTCTCCGACCCGGACCACTCCGGAGAGGTGATCACCGGAACCGGGGCCGACTGCGTCTGGGCGAAGGTGATCCGCTTCTCCTCCGAGCCCTCGGCGAGGTCGGCGAGCCTCTTGCCGACGCGCTGCTCGAGGGTCTTGAAGCCCTGGACGGCGAGCTCGCCGTTGGTGGTGCCCGAGAAGAGCAGGATCGCCTCGGCCAGCTTCTCGTCGGTGTCGATCGCGGGGCGGCCGGCGGCCGGTCCGCTCGGCATCACGCCGGTCTGCCGGGCCAGCTTCGCGGTCTGCTCCTCCATCCGGTAGGTGATGTTCTTGACCGTGAAGCCGAGGGTGTCGGCCAGTGGTCCGACCGAGGCCAGCTTGTCGGCGATCGCGGTGTAGTCCCGCTCGACCACGGCGATGACGGGCTTGGTGTGCCCGGGGTCGGCCGGCGTCTCGCCGGGGGTGTCGTGCTGGACCGGGACGCTGACGATGTCCTGGCGGGTGCCGAGATGCTTCCGAGCGAGCTCGGAGAGCTTCTCGGCGAGTCCGTGGAAGAGGTCGAAGTCGGTCCGCGCCTCCCAGGGCGGGTCGATCGCCGGGGTGAAGGCGTGCACGAACGGATGCATGTCGGTGGAGGAGAGGTCGTGCTTCTCGTACCAGGTCGCCGCCGGGAGGACGACGTCGGAGAGCAGCGTCGTCGAGGTCATCCGGAAGTCGGCGGAGACCAGCAGGTCGAGCTTCCCCTCGGGCTGGCGGTCGCGCCACCGGACGCTGCTCGGGCGCGGGGTGTTCTGGTTCTCGGTGCCGAGGACGTTGTGGTGCGTGCCGAGCAGTGTGCGCAGGAAGTACTCGTTGCCCTTCGCCGAGGAGCCGAGCAGGTTCGAGCGCCACAGCACCAGCGTGCGCGGCCAGGCGCTCGGCGCGTCGATGTCGGCGATCGCCGGCTGGAGGGTGCCCTCGGCCAGCGCGGTCTCGACGTAGGCGGCGGGGCTGTCGGCGTAACCCGCGGAGACGGCCTTCGCCGCCTCGTCGGCGACGTCGAGCGAGCTGCGGTCGAACTGCGGGTAGAAGGGCATCCAGCCCTTGGCGGCAGACTCGGCGATCACGTCGGCGGTGTGGCCGCGCAGGTGTCCCGCGGCCAGCGGCGAGGTGAGCGAGTCGGCGCTGTAGCCGTCGTTGCGCCACTGCCCGGTGTGCATGTACCAGAACGACGTGCCGGTCATCGTGCGCGGCGGCCGGGACCAGTCGAGGCCGTTGGCCAGGGAGATCCAGCCGGTGATCGGGCGACACTTCTCCTGTCCGACGTAGTGCGCCCAGCCGCCGCCGTTGCGGCCCATGCAGCCGGTCAGGATCAGCAGTGACAGGATCGAACGGTAGATCGTGTCGCCGTGGAACCACTGGCACACGCCGGCGCCCAGGATGATCATCGAGCGGCCCTCGGACTCCTCGGCGTTGGTGGCGAACTCCCGGGCGATCCGGAGGCAGGCCTCGGCGGGCACCGAGGTGATCTCCGCCTGCCAGGCCGGGGTGTAGGGCACGTTCGGGTCCTCGTAGCCCGCCGGCCACAGGCCGGGCAGCCCCTCGCGGCCCACCCCGTACTGAGCCAGCATGAGATCGAAGACTGTCGTCACCAGCTGGTCGCCGACTCGGGTGGCGGGTACGCCACGGCGCAGTATCTCGCCGGTGCCGTCGGGGCTGGTGAACGCCGGCAGCAGCACCTCGACGGGCTCGCCGTCTCCGTGGAGGCTGAGGCGGGGACGTACGCCGTCCAGGTCGAGGTTCCACCTGCCCGTCCCGGAGTCGGCGTAGCGGAAGCCCATCGAACCGTTCGGGACGACCGGGGCGCCGGAGGCCTCGTCGAGCACCACGGTCTTCCAGCGGTCCTCCGCCGGCGTCTCTCCGGTCAGCGGGTCGAGGACGTCGGCGGTGAGGAACTTGCCGGGGACGTACGCTCCGTCCTTCTCCTCCAGACGCACCAGATGAGGCAGGTCGGTGTAGGTGCGAACGTAGTCCTCGAAGAACGGCGTCTGTCTCTCCACGAAGAACTCGCGCAGGATCACGTGGCCCATGGCCATCGCGAGGGCGGCGTCCGTGCCGGCCTGGGCGGGTAGCCATTCGTCGGCAAACTTGGTGTTGTCGGCGAAGTCGGGGCTGACGGTGACGACCTTGGTGCCGCGGTAGCGGACCTCGGCCATCCAGTGGGCATCGGGAGTGCGGGTGACGGGGACGTTCGAGCCCCACATCATCAGGTAGGTCGAGTCCCACCAGTCGCCGGACTCGGGCACGTCGGTCTGGTCGCCGAAGACCTGCGGTGAGGCGACCGGGAGGTCGGCGTACCAGTCGTAGAAGCTGGTCATCACGCCGCCGATGAGCTGGGTGTAGCGGGTGCCGACGCAGTGGGAGACCATCGACATCGCCGGGATGGGGGAGAAGCCGATGTTGCGGTCGGGGCCGTGGGTCTTGATGGTGTGGACCTGCGCGGCGGCGGCGATCTCGAGCGCCTCGTCCCAGCTCGCCCGCACCAGGCCGCCTTTGCCGCGGGCCTGCTGGTAGCGGCGGCGGCGCTCGGGGTCGGCCTGGATGTCTGCCCAGGCCTCCACCGGGTCCCCGCCGGTGCGCTGCTTGGCCTCCCGGAAGAGGTCGAGAAGCACGCCGCGTACGTAGGGGTGGCGAACCCGGGTGGGGGAGTAGGTGTACCAGGAGAACGCCGCGCCGCGAGGACAGCCTCGGGGCTCGTACTCGGGCCGGTCGGGGCCGACGGACGGGTAGTCGGTCTGCTGGGTCTCCCAGGTGATGATGCCGTCCTTGACGTACACCTTCCATGAGCACGACCCGGTGCAGTTCACCCCGTGGGTGGATCTGACGACCTTGTCGTGGCTCCACCGGTCGCGGTAGAAGACGTCACCGGCCCGGCCGCCCTTGCGGAAGACCGCGCGGCCGTCATCGGTCTCCTCCCATCTGGTGAAGAAGCGACCTGTCTTGAGCAGGAGGTCGCTTGCTGGGCCGTCGACTCGAGGCATGTTTTTACTATCACTCCGGCATCGGAAGAGATACAAGGACCGCAGGACCTTGACAACGTGGCGACCGTGGCGGAACGCACGCCCGCGCGCGAGGTCCGCAGGATGTCCGGTTCGCGCGTGGACGTGCGAGGTTCCTAGACTGTGGCTCATTCATGACAACTGAGTCATCAGACGACGAAAGCCAGTGATGTCCGGTCCCAACACCGACTACGACCCGGTAGAGGTCACACCCCTGAAGGCTGAGGAGGTCGAGGCTGCGCGCGAGGCTGCGCTGAAGGCCATCGACGCCGCGAACAGCCTCGAGGAGCTCAAGCAGACGCGGCTCGACCACGCCGGCGACCGTTCGCCGCTGGCCCTGGCCAACCGCGAGATCGGCGCGCTCCCTCCGGCGGCGCGCAAGGAGGCCGGCCAGCGCGTCGGCAAGGCGCGCGGAGCGGTCAACCAGGCGCTCGCGGCTCGGCAGAAGGTGCTCGAGGCCGAGCACGAGGCGCGGATGCTGGTCGAGGAGACCGTCGACGTGACGCTCCCGACCGACCGGGTCCCGGCTGGCGGGCGACACCCGCTCACCACCGGCGCCGAATACATCGCCGACATCTTCGTCGCGATGGGCTGGGAGGTCGCCGAGGGTCCGCTCATCGAGGCCGAGTGGCTCAACTTCGACGCCCTCAACCTGGGCCCGGACCACCCGGCTCGCACGATGCAGGACACCTTCTGGACCGAGCCGGCCGAGAACCACGTCGTCCTCCGGACCCACACCAGCCCCGTCCAGGCGCGCACGATGCTGACCCGCGAGGCGCCGATCTACGTCGTGTGCCCGGGACGCGTCTTCCGCACCGACGAGTACGACGCGACCCACTCGCCGATGTTCCATCAGGTCGAGGGGCTGGCCATCGACGAGGGCATCTCGATGGCCAACCTCAAGGGCACCCTGGACCACTTCGCCACCCAGATGTTCGGCGAGGGCATCGTGACCCGGTTCCGGCCGTCGTACTTCCCGTTCACCGAGCCGTCGGCCGAGGTCGACCTGACCTGCTTCGTCTGCCGCGGCGCGCAGGTGATCGATGGCGTCACCTGTCGCACCTGCAAGGGCGAGGGCTGGATCGAGTGGGGCGGCTGCGGGATCGTGAACCCGCGCGTCCTGGTCGCCTGCGGCGTCGACCCCGAGAAATACAGCGGCTTCGCGTTCGGCATGGGCATCGACCGCACGCTGATGTTCCGCACCGGCCTGTCCGACCTGCGCACCCTGTTCGAGGGTGACGTCCGGCTTACTACTGCTTTCGGGAGTGAACTGTGAAGGCGCCCCTCTCCTGGATCAAGGAGTACGTCTCGCTGCCGGAGGACCTCGGCGTCGAGGAGATCACCGACCGGCTGACCGCGCTCGGCCTCAAGCTCGAGGCCATCGAGACCTCCGGTGCCGGCATCGAGGGTCCGCTCGTGGTCGGCCAGGTGCTGACCGCCGAGAAGGAGCCGCAGAAGAACGGCAAGGTCATCAACTGGTGCACCGTCGACGTCGGCGACGCCAACGGCACCGGGGAGCCGCAGGGGATCGTCTGCGGCGCGCACAACTTCGTCCCCGGTGACAAGGTCGTGGTGATCCTGCCCAGCGGCGTGCTTCCCGGGAACTTCCAGATCTCGGCACGCAAGACGTACGGCCACATGAGCGCCGGCATGATCTGCTCGGCCCGCGAGCTCGGGCTGGGCGAGGAGGCCGACGGCATCATCGTGCTGCCCGCCGACGCTCCCGCGCCCGGCACCGACGCGCGCGAGGTGCTCGGGCTCGGCGAGGAGATCATCGAGTTCGAG
>NZ_JBHVKN010000159.1:0-11815 GCF_042798075.1 Nocardioides sp. NPDC057772 | reverse complement strand
GACGTACGCGACGCTTCGGCCTGCGCGCGTGACGCCTCGGCCGACGGGGGTGACGCCTCGGCGAGTCAGTAGTCGGTGCGGTCCTGCTTGGCGAGCCAGGCGTCGAAGGGGTCGTACGCCTGAGGGATCCGCAGCTCGTCGACCTGGGTCGGCCAGTCGTGGTGCTCGTTGGCGCGGCCGGTGCCGAACAGGTCGTAGAAGGCGCGGTCGTCGAACCCGCCCTTGGCGGCGTCGTCACGGTCGGCCGCGTAGACGACCCGGTCCAGGCGTGCCCACAGCGCGGTCGCCAGGCACATCGGGCAGGGCTCGCACGAGGTGTAGAGGGTGCAGCCGGCCAGCGAGAAGCTGTCGGCCTCCTTGCACGCGGAGCGGATCGCGACGATCTCCGCGTGGGCGCTGGGATCCAGGTCGCGGGTGACCCGGTTCTGGCCGGTGCCGAGCAGGATGCCGTCGCGCAGGATGATGGCGCCGAACGGGCCGCCGCCGTTGTTGACGTTGCGGACGGCCAGCGCGACCGCCTGTTCCAACCACATGGTGTCGGTCATGCCGATTCCCCCTCGCACAGGCCCGAGAATCGATGTCTCTACTGTCATTGTGCTCCCGTTGTCACTCGACCTCGTGGAGCCGATCGTAGGTGGCGCTGATCGCGGACACGCGGTCGCGTCCGGCCCGTCCGCGCTTGTGGAGCACGCCGTCGGCGAGCACGCTCGCCAGCGACATCGGCGCCGCCAGGGAGTCGAAGGCGAGGCCGCCTTGGACCGGGCACTCCAGCGCGATGTCGGCCCGCCCGAGGTGGACGGTCCCGGTCGGGTCGGCGATCACGATCACCGTGCTTCCAGCGGCCACGGCCGCGTCGACGAACTCGCCGAAGCCTGGCGGCCGGCGCCGCAGACCGACCGCGATCACCACCGATCCCTCGCCGAGCTCGGCCAGCTCCTCGCCGATGACCTGGCCGGGGGCGGGCGCGAGGCTGACGCGCTCGCGGGTCTGGGTGAGCTGCTGGCGCAGGTGGAGCGCGACCGGGTAGGAGTTGCGCCAGCCGGCGATCATCACGTCGCTCGCCCCAGCGATGGCCGCGACGGCCTCGGCGATGCCGGCCTGGGTCACGACTCGTGCGATCGCGGCCGCCTCGCCCTCGGCGTGCGCGCTCAGGTCCGGAGTTCCGTCCACGCGCCGCGGCTCACCAGCCGTACGCAGCCCCCGCAGGTGGTCGCGTACCTCGTCGAACCCGTCGAATCCCAGGGACCGGAAGAGTCGGCTCATCGTCGCCTTGGAGACCTCGGCGAGCGAGGCCAGCTCGGCCGCGCGGTAGGTCGCCAGGTCGTCGAGGTGCTCCAGGAGCGTGTCGGCCGCCTTGCGCTCCTGGGGCGAGAGCGACTGGTAGTTCACGGCGATCCGCCGGTCGATCCTCTGGTCCGTGCTCATGCGAAGCCAGGCACCGACGCCCAGGCGTCCGGCTCGGTCGACCCGTCGCGCTGCAGGGTCGCCTCGATGAGCCCGTAGGGACGGTCGGCGGCGAAGAACACCTCGTTCGGGTTCTCGAGGTCGAAGGGGGAGAGGTCGACGAGGAAGTGGTGCTTGTTGGGGCAGGAGATCTTGAACTCCGCGATCTCCTCGAACGCCTCCATCACCGCCCTGCCCATCTCGTAGATGGTCTGCTGCAGCGCAAGCGAGTGCACCTCGGCGAACGCTTCGAGCATGATCGTGCGGATCCGGTCGTAGGCCGCGTTCCAGCCCTCCGGGTGGGTCTCCCAGCGCCACCAGGCGGTGACCTCGGTCGCCAGGATGCGGTCGGTCGTCTCGGCCAGGGTGGTGTAGCGGTCGCGCGGGAAGCCGTGGAACTCAGACCCGGTCGACTTGAGCACGACCAGGTCGCTCAGGCCGGACAGGACGAACGTGCGTCCTTCGAAGCGGTTGACCACCGCCGTACGCGTCTCCTGACCGCGCCGGGCGAACGAGAAGTCGTTCGCCGGGATGCGGTCCCAGGCGTAGGACTCCGCCTTCATCACCGACCCGGTGACCCAGGGCTGCGCGGCCCAGTGGGCGGTGAGGTCGAGCAGGAACCCCTCGGGCGAAGTGATGCCGAGCTCCTTGGCCTTCGCGTAGACCACGTTCTTCTGGGTGTCGGTGGCGTGCACGTGCACGTTGTCACCCTCGGTGAAGGCGGTCGCGAAGTCGCCCCGGAGCTGGGTGGACACGTTCAGGTCGTGGATGGTGTGCCGCGCGCCGTCGCGGTCGACCTTGACCAGGCGTACCTCTGCCTTGCCGTGCTGGTTGGGGCCAAGAGTGATCGACATCAGCTTCCTCGATAGGTCGTGTAGGAGAACGGGCTGAGCAGGAGGGCGACGTGGTGGTGCTCGCCGGCGGTGACGGTGAACCCGATGCTCACTTCCGGGAAGAAGGTCTCGCGGTCCTGCTCGGCGAACCAGGGGCCGGTCGTGAAGGTCAGGATGTGCGGCCCGGGCGGCACCTCGCCCTCGAACCGCACCCGGCCGTCGGCGTCGGTCGTCGCGGTGCGTGCGCTGTCGTCGGGAAGGACGAGGATCACCGCGAGCCCGGCGGCGGGCCGGCCGAGAGCGGCGTCGAGGACGTGCGTGGAGACGGTGGTCATGCCACCAAGCCTCGCAGCCGGAGCAACGCGATCTCGGCGAGCTGAGCCCTGGTCACCGCGATTTCGGTAGCCGGGTCGTTCCCCAGCCGCTCCTCGAGGAGCTCGAGCATCTCCTCGGCGCTCCGCCCGGCGGCGCGCACCAGATAGATCCGGCCGAACCGCTCCTCGTAGGCGGCGTTGCCCGCCCTCAGCCGGGCCTGAACCTCGGCGTCGGCAGGATCGACCCCGGCCTGCTCGCGGGCGGAGAGCGCCGCGCTCGTGCCGTCGCCGGAGTGGCGCTCGCCGATCCTGGGGTGGTCGGCCAGCGCGCCCGCGACCTCCTCGTCGGTCCAGGCAGCGGCCAGGCTCTCCGCGGTCGCGAGCAGGTCGTCGAGGTCCGCGTAGGGCCGCGCCGCCACCAACCCGGTCGCCCACGACGGGATGGCGACGCAGGGTGCGACCAACCTCTCCGCCTCGTCGGCCGGCAGGGCATGGAATTCGGCGAGCGTCGTCACCCCGACAGCCTATGAAACGAGCGTTTCGGCGTCCGAAACGCAGGTTGCCGTTGTGTAACGGCCCTGGCGGCTACTCGGTCAGGCGCTGGGCCAGGGCGAGGAGGTCGCGGTCGCGGCCGGGCGCGGCGACCAGGCAGAGACCGGCGGGCAGGTTGGTCGGCGTGCGCACCGGGATCGAGACGGCTGGAAGGCCGGCGATACCGGCGATGCAGGTGAGCCGCATCGTGTCGTCGCGCACCCCGGCCGCCTCGGCCGCCGTCGGCGCCACCGACGGAGCGCTGGGGTAGGCCAGGACGCGGTCACCGACCACCTCGAGGATCTCCGCACGGGCCTGCGAGAGCACGGCGCGGGCCTCGTCGGCCTGCGCCCGGGTCACCTTCCGCGCCATCTCGAACCGGCCACGGACGGCCTCGCCGAGCGTGTCCAGCCTGGTCTCGAGCCAGGCACCGTGGGCCTGCCACGCCTGGTAGGCCTGGCCGATGACGAAGGCCCGGCGCCACTCGTCCAGCCTGGCGGGCTCCCACGCCAGCGGCTTGGCCTCGGGCAGAGCCTCGTTCACCGCGGTGGCGACGTCCTCCTCGGCGAGGCCGACCAGCGACGGCACCAGATAGATCTCCTCCACGGGGCCCGACGCCGTCGCCTCCGGCAGCAGTACGTCGCCCACCGCCTGCAGCAGGAAGGCCGAGCGCGTCATCCACCCGACGGTGTCGAAGGCCTTGGCGAGCGGGAGCAGACCCTCCCGCGAGACGGCCCCGTGAGACGTACGGATGCCGTAGAGGCCCTGGTAGGCGGCGGGCACGCGGATCGAGCCGCCGGTGTCGGTGCCGAGCCCGATCGAGGCCTGACCGAGCGCGACCGCGGTCGCCGACCCCGACGAGGAGCCGCCGGGGATGCGGTCGGGTGCCTTCGGGTTCGGCGGAGCGCCGTAGTGGGCGTTGAGCCCGGACAGCGAGTAGGCGAACTCCTCGGTGCGCGCGATCCCGCGGACCGACGCCCCGGCATCCAGCAGCGAGGCCACCGCGGCGGCGTGGGACGAGGCGACGGGCGCCTGCTCGAGCCACGCCGGGCTCCCGGCGCCGACCGCGAAACCGGCGACCGCGAAGAGGTCCTTGACCGCCACGGTCTCGCCGGAGAGCGCGCCGTCGGCGGTGTGCGAGGAGACCAGCGGGTCGCCGACGACCCGCCAGATCCGGCTGTCGAAGGCGGGGGCGGGCGCGGAGACATGGATCGCTGTGACCTGCCAGCCGCCGTGCTCGATCCGCACCGGGTCCCGCGCCCACAGCTGCGTCTGCAGCCCGCGTCCGCCGCGTTCGAGCTCGGTGACGGCCACGATCAGTGCGTGGTCCTCGTCGATCACCTGGACGTGGGTCTGCACGATGCGCCGCTTCGGTGCGCCGCCACCCGACCCGCGGGCGGCCGCGATGCGCTCGTGGCCGACGAGGAGTCCGGCGGCATCGCCGTGCAGCGTGGTCGGGGAGTCGGCGAAGAGCGCGTCCAGAGCGGCGACGTCGTCGGACATCAGCGCGCTCTCGTACGCCCGGAAGGCCTGCAGCAGCCCGTGCGGGACAGGCTTGAGCTCAGTCATAGGGCGAAGTCTGCCTTGTCGAGCCCGATCCGCCTCGGCGCCGTGGGCGCAGACCCAGCGCGGGTGCCGGGGTCCCTCTCGTTCGACGGCGTGTCGGTCATGCCCCCATCGTCCACCACATCGGGTACCGATCTAGATTATTACCCATGGGTAATAGGGAACAGGCGGAGTTCGATCGCGACATCGCGGTCCGCAAGACCGACGACAAGACGTACGCAGCCGAGCTCGCCCCCGGTTGGGTGGTCGGCGGCGGGGTCAACGGCGGCTACCTGCTCGCGGTCATCGCCAACGCACTGCGGGCCCACCTGCCGAGCCACCCGGACCCGATCGTGCTGAGCGCGTTCTACGCCAGTGCGAGCGTGCCGGGGCCGGCCGAGGTCCGCGTGGAGACCAAGCGGGACAAGGGCTCGCTGGCCATCGCGACTGCCGAGCTGTGGCAGGGCGAGGACCTGCGGATCACCACCACGGCGACGTACGCGGACCTCGACTGCCTGCACGCCAAGAGCAGCGGCTTCGAGCGGGTCACCGCGACCGAGCCGGAGCTGCCGCCGCTCGAGGAGTGCCTGTCCTCGACCACGGCGCCCGAGGAGGTGAAGGAGTTCGTGCCGATGCTGGACCGCTACGAGCTCTGCGTGCCGAAGGAGCAGTTCGTCTGGGGTGGCGCGGCGCCGACCGGCGAGGCCGTCTTCACCGGCTGGTTCCGTCACCACGACCGCGAGCCCGACCCGCTCTCGCTGCTCCAGGTGCTCGACGCGCTCCCGCCGGTGACCTTCGGGCTCGAGCTGCCGGGCTGGGCCCCGACGCTCGAGCTCACCTGCCACATCCGCCACAAGCCGGCTCCGGGCTGGCTCAAGGTCACCCACTTCTCGCGCAACCTCTCCGGCGGCATGTTCGAGGAGGACTGCGAGGTCTGGGACTCCGCGGGTCGGCTGGTCGCGCAGGCGCGTCAGCTGGCCCGGCTGCCGCGCGCCTGACGGGCCTGACGCGCCTGGCGGCTCAGCGCGGGACGGTCACATCGGGGCGCAGCGGTCCTTCCCGCCGTACGCGTCCCAGTGCCACGCCTCGGCGGAGTACTGCTTCAGCCCGACGCTCAGTGCCGTCTTGTTGAGGAACCTCCACACCGCGCTGGACGGCTCGGAGGCGCGCGTGGCGCAGGTCTTGCCGCCGGTCACGCTGGGCTCCTCGAAGTCGATGGCGATGCCGAGCTGATGGGAGGAGTGGCCGGGCTGGGCGGTCAGCGTGTAGTCGCCTGACGGGCAGCCGCCGGTGGCATCCTCCTGGCACAGCGCCTTCTGCTTCTTCATCGTGCGGAACGAGCTGCTCGCGACCAGCTCGACGCCCTGCTTCTCGGCCTTCTTGACCAGCGCCGCCGCGGCGCCGGAGATCCGCGCGTTGACCACGGTCAGGCCCTCGGAGCCGTCGATGTAGTAGGGGTCGCCCTTGGTGCTCTCGGTGCCGGTGTTGGGCAGCCCCTCGACCGCGCACAGGCGCACCGGGATCAGCTTGCCGGCGTCGTAGCCCTCGCCCTCGCCGAGGTCCCTGGTCCCCGGGGCACAGACGAGCCCGGTGGAGTCGGCGCGTACGTCGCCCACGGGCCTCGTCGGCGCCGCGACCTGGAGCAGCTTGCCGGCGGTGGAGCCGGAGGAGCGCTGCTCCTGGGCCTGCACGGCCAGCTCGGCGAGGTGGCCGGTGACGCCACCGGCCTTCGCGCCGGTCGGGTCGGTCTCCGCGGCGTCCGGCGCCGTCTTCGGGACGTCGTCTGGGCAGGCTGTGATGGTGTTGCTGAGCGGCTTCTGGGTGCCGGCCGCCAGGGTGATGGTCGCGCATACGACGGTGGTGTGGTCGCGCTTGGCGTAGGTGTCCTGCCAGGTCCGGTAGCCCGCGACCGTGAACGTGTTGCCGGCAGGGTCGGCCTGCAGCGTACGCAGCCTCAGGCCGTCGCCGTAGGCGCCCGGCTGCTCGAGCCAGGTGCCGATGTCGGCGGCTGTGACCTCCCAGCCGACGCTCCGCACGGATGCGACCGCCACCGACAGGTCGCTGCCGACGCCGTTCAGGTCGTCGGTCGTGGTCTTCTCCCACTTCTGGAGCTGCTCGTAGAAGTCATAGGCCCCGTAGCCGCCGACGCCGACCAGCGCGAGAACCAGCAGCCCCACGACCACCTTCGGCCAGCGCCGCTTCCTCGGTGGCTCCGGCCCGAACCGGCCGGGGCCAAAACCGTGCGGGTACGCCGGTGGTTGCTGTCCGGCGTACGGCTGCTCGGGGAAGGGCTGCCCGGGGTAGGGCTGCTCAGCGAAGTGCGGATCCGGGTAAGGCTGCTCCGGATAGCGCTGGTCGGAGTACGGCCGCTGCTGGGGCGGATTCGGCCACTGCTGGGCCGGGTGGTGCCGCTCCTGCTCCGGAAACGGCAGCTGCGCGGGGTGGCGCGGCTCCCCCGGGTAGGGCTGTCCGAGATGAGGCTGGTGCTGGCCGCG
This sequence comes from Nocardioides sp. NPDC057772, assembly GCF_042798075.1. Lineage (NCBI taxonomy): Bacteria > Bacillati > Actinomycetota > Actinomycetes > Propionibacteriales > Nocardioidaceae > Nocardioides > Nocardioides sp. NPDC057772. The sequence goes on along the minus strand of NZ_JBHVKN010000159.1, from coordinate 4,654 downwards.
GTAGGGCGGCTGCTGCGGTGTGGGCTGCGTCTGTGGGCGTGGGGGCTGCCGCGGACCAGGGTAGGGCTGCTGACCCCGGTAGGGCGGACGAGCGTCCCCGGGCTGACGCGGCGGCCACTGCTGATCGCTCATGACGGGGCCCCGGACGGAGGCAGGCAGGCGATGAGCAGACGACGGCGGGGCACGGCGTTGCAGCGTACCCAAGAGACCCCACTTTCCGGGCCTCTAGGGAACAATCTCACACGTGAACAGCTCCAAGACCGTAGTGGCCGCGGCGATCCTCAGCGCCGACGGCAAGCAGGTGCTGGCCGCGAGGCGTACGTCCCCGCCCGAGGCCGCCGGACGCTGGGAGCTCCCCGGCGGCAAGGTCGAGGAGGGCGAGACGCCCGAGGCGGCCCTCGTCCGGGAGATCGGCGAGGAGCTCGGCTGCCTGATCGAGGTGCTCGACTGGATGCAGGGCGAGGCGCCCATCGGCGAGAGCCACCGGCTGATCGCAGCCACCGCCCGGGTGGTCGCGGGGGAGCCGCGACCGCGTGAGCACGACCAGGTCCTCTGGCTGGCGGCGGAGGACCTCGACTCGGTCGACTGGCTGGAGCCCGACCGCCCGTTCCTCGACGCGCTCCGCCACGTCCTCGGCATGCCCGAAGGGCCGACCCTGCGTGGCATCTTCTTCGACGAGGAGGACGCCCGGACGGCAGCGGCGACCCTCGAGCGTGAGGGCTGGACGGCCCGGGTCGGCCGGGAGCGCTACCAGGGCGAGGACGACGACGAGGACCACCCGTGGTCGGTGGAGACCGACGCTCCCGAGATGGTCCTGGAGCTGCTGGTCGACGAGTACGACGGCTGGCTCGACATCCCCGAGGAGGCACCGGACGACTCGATCGCCCCCGAACCCGTCGAGCTCCCCGACAACCCCAAGCGCATCAAGCGGCCCGATTTGGGGAACTCCTAGGATCTCCTTCGTGACCTCACACAAGAGCCTGCTGCTCGTCCACGCCCACCCCGACGACGAGACGATCGGGACGGGGGCGACGATGGCGAAGTACCTCGCCGAGGGTGCCCGCGTCACCCTGGTGACCTGCACGGCGGGGGAGATGGGCGAGATCCTGGTGCCCGAGCTGGCCCACCTCGCCGCCGACCGCGACGATGCCCTGGGCGAGCACCGCCGCGGCGAGATCGAGAACGCGATGGCGGCCCTGAAGGCGCCCGACGGCAGCGAGGTCGACCACCGCTGGCTGGGCGGCTTCGGCAACTACCGTGACTCCGGGATGACCTGGAGCGAGGACCGCACTCACGCGCTGCCCGATCCCGACGCCCGCGAGAACGCCTTCTGGTACGCCGATCTCACCGAAGCCGCCGACCACCTCGTCACGATCATCCGCGAGGTGCGTCCGCAGGTGATGGTCACCTACGACGAGTTCGGCAACTACGGCCACCCCGACCACATCCAGGCCCACCGGGTCGCGACGTACGCCGCCCATCTCGCGGCCGTCCCGACCTACAAGAAGGAGCTCGGCGAGGCCCACGAGATCGACCGGATCTTCTGGACCGCGCTCGCCGAGAGCTGGCTCCGCGAGGGGCTGCGGGCGGCGCGAGCGGCGGGCGACGAGGACGCTCTCGGCGGCATGGACCCCGAGGGCCCGCTGCCGATGGCCACCCCCGACGTCGACATCGCCGCCGCGATCGACGGCACCGCCTACGCCGACCAGAAGGTCGCCGCGATGCGCGCCTACCCGACCCAGATGGACATGGAGCAGGGCATGTTCGCGATGACCAACAGCCTCGGCACCACCGCGTGGTCCCACGAGCACTTCCGCATCGCCAAGGGGCATGTCGACGAAGGGGCCAGCCTGACCGACCTCTTCGCGGGGTTGTGAGACTCCTCGGCGGCATCCTCGCCGGCCTCGTCCTCGGTCTGCTCGTCGGGGTCGCGGCGGTCGCCGTCCACCCGTGGTGGTGGGGTCTGCTGCTCGCGGTGGCCGCGTCGTCGGCGGCTCTGCTGGCATCTCCGCGCGGAGCCTGGCGGATCTCGTACGCAGCGGCCTGGGCGATCGTCGTCGCCCTGGCCGCGACACCGAGGCCGGCGGGCGGCTACGTCGTCGCGGGAGATCTCGCCGGATACGTGATGATCTGCTGGGCCGTGCTGATGATCGTGGTGGCGACGGCGACCGTGTCGAAGGCCGCTTCGAGGGCCGATCAGGGCCTCCCCGGGAAGTGACGAACGTCCCAAGATGGGCTACGGGTTCGGCCTAGGGGGGTATAGGTCCTAGGCTCTGCCGCATGTCCTATGAGCCCGAGGCCTCCAAGGCCCCCGAGCCCGCGAAGCAAACTGACGCGGACGGGTCCAACGCCAGCCACGCTGGCGCGGACGATGCTGCCATCGAGACGATCATGATCCCGCAGATCGAGATCGACGCCCGTGTTGCCGAGTCCACGGGAGCCAAGCCGGTCGAGAACGTGCCCGACGACGAGCCCGACGGCGCGACGCGGATCATCGCCGCCGACGAGGATCCCGCCGAGGAGACTCTGCTGCGCAGCACGATGCTGCGCTCCGAGCTGCCCAAACGTGCCGAGCTGCCGAAGGAGGACAACTTCCTGTTCGTCTCGAAGAACCGAAAGTTCGCCCCCGAGCCGGATGCCGCCGAGGCCGCCGCCCCCGACCTGGCCGATGACGCGGCCACCGAGGTCGCGCTCGACCGACCGATCCACAACACGCCCGACTTCGACGACGAGCCGCTCGAGGAGACCGTCATGGGGGTCGGGCCGTTCGCCGTGAACGAGCCGGCCCCTGCTGAGCACTCTCCCTTCGAGACCGCTTTCGATCAGCCCGACTACGCCCAGCCGGTCGCGACCGAGACCAAGCGGCTCGGCACGGGCGCCAAGGTCGCCGTCGCGGTCGCCGGCGGCGTCGCCGTCCTCGCCTTCGTCGGCTGGGCCGCTGCGTACGCAGTGGCGGGCGACAAGATCCCAGAAGGCACCAAGGTCGCCGGCGTGGACATCGGCGGTATGACGGCCGACGCCGCCAAGCCGCTGCTGGACGAGAAGTTCGCCGCGGCCCACAGCCAGCCGATCATCGTGACCGCCGGCGACAGCACCACCGAGGTCAATCCCGCCGAGGCGGGCCTCAGCTTCGATGCCGAGGCGACGATCGAGAAGACCGACGCCGGACGCAGCTGGAGCCCGGTGAAGCTCTGGAAGCACTTCACCGGCGGCGGCGAGATCGAGCCGGTCATCAAGTCCGACGACAACCTGATCGCCAAGGTCGCGGCCAAGGTGAACAAGCGCGCCGGCACGCCCTTCAAGGACGGCGACGTCGTCATCAAGAAGGGCAAGATCAAGACCACCCAGCCGGTCGCGGGCGAGGGCGTCGGCGACGACGCGCTCCGCACCGCGCTCGCCGGTCAGCTGCTCGTCGAGGGCGACCGGAAGGCCGACGTACCTCTCGAGGAGCTCACCCCGGACGTCGACGAGGCCGACGTCCAGGAGGCGGTCGACAAGGTCGCCACCCCCGCGGTCTCTGCGCCGATCACGCTGAAGTTCGAGAAGACCCCGGTGGAGCTGTCCCCGAAGGAGTTCGGCGACGCGATCCGGTTCGACCCCAAGGACGGCGAGCTGCAGGCCTCGGTCGCGCCGAGCAAGCTCAAGAAGGTGCTCAAGAAGGCCCTGGCCGACGACGCCGCGAAGCCGGTCGACGCGACCGTCGAGATGGTCAACGGTGCCCCGAAGGTCATCCCGGCCAAGCCGGGAGTCACCTTCAACCAGAAGGACCTGGAAGCGGTCTTCCTCGACATCGTCACGGCGCCCGAGGGTGAGCGCATCGTCGAGGTGAAGTCCAAGGTCGCCAAGCCGAAGGTCACCACCGAGGAGGCCAAGGCCTGGGGCATCAAGGAGAAGGTCTCCAGCTTCACCACCAACTTCCCCTATGCCGAATACCGCAACGTCAACATCGGCCGCGCCGCCGAGCTGGTCAACGGCACCGTGCTCGCGCCCGGCGACACCTTCTCGCTCAACGGCATCGTCGGGGAGCGTACGGCCGCCAACGGCTTCACCAAGGGCTGGATGATCCAGAACGGGATCTTCCGTGAGGACTACGGCGGCGGTGTCTCGCAGATGGCGACGACCACGTTCAACGCGATGTTCTTCGCCGGGCTCCAAGACGTCGAGCACAAGGCGCACTCGCTCTACATCGATCGCTACCCGATCGGCCGCGAGGCGACCGTCGCCTGGCCGACGCTGGACCTGAAGTTCAAGAACAACACCAAGTACGGCGTGCTCATCCGCTCCTGGGTCAACCCCGCCAGCGGCAGCAGCCAGGGCTCGGTGACCGTCGAGATGTGGTCCACCAAGATCTGGGACATCAAGGCCCGCACCGGCGAGCGTTACGACTTCAAGCCGTTCGGCAAGCAGAAGATCACCGACGGCAACTGCGAGAACACCGTCGGCGCTCAGGGCTTCTCGATCAACGTCTGGCGCGACTTCTACAACGCCGGATCGGGCACGAAGGTCGACACCGAGACCTTCAAGACCACCTACATCCCGCAGGACGAGGTCGAGTGCACCGACGAGTCGCAGAAGCCGCCGCCTCCTGCTGACCCCAACTGAGCCGAGTCGGCTCGTTCTGACACAAACCCACGCCGAGTCGGCCCGTGCTGAC
>NZ_JBHVKN010000158.1:0-11950 GCF_042798075.1 Nocardioides sp. NPDC057772 | reverse complement strand
CACGATCCACTGGAGATCTGGGACATCGTCCGGCGGGTGATGCCGGAGGCGCTCGCGGAGGCTGGGGCGTCGCCGTCCCAGGTCGTCGGGCTCGGGATCACCAACCAGCGCGAGACCACCGTCGTGTGGGACCGGCACACCGGTCGGCCCGTTCACAACGCCATCGTGTGGCAGGACACCCGCACCGACCGGATCGCCTCCGCCCTCGACAGGGACGAGCGCGGCGACATCATCCGTCGCAAGGCCGGCCTCCCGCCTGCGACCTACTTCGCCGGCGGCAAGATCCAGTGGATCCTGGAGAACGTCGACGGCGTCCGCGAGGCGGCGGAGAGCGGCGACGCCATCTTCGGCACCACCGACAGCTGGGTCGTCTGGAACCTGACCGGCGGCCCCAACGGTGGCGTGCACGTCACCGACGTCACCAACGCCAGCCGCACCATGCTGATGAACCTCGAGACCCTCGACTGGGACGACGAGCTGCTCGGCTTCTTCGACATCCCGCGCCAGATGCTCCCCGAGATCCGGCCCTCCTCCGAGCCGAAGGCCTACGGCACCACGCTCGCACACGGACCGCTCAAGGGAGAGATCCCGATCACCGGCATCCTCGGCGACCAGCAGGCTGCCATGGTCGGCCAGGTCTGCCTGGACGCCGGCGAGGCCAAGAACACCTACGGCACCGGCAACTTCCTCCTCCTCAACACCGGCCAGGAGCTCGTACGCTCCGAGAACGGCCTGCTCACCACGGTCTGCTACCAGTTCGGCGACCAGCCCCCGACGTACGCCCTGGAGGGCTCGATCGCGGTCACCGGCTCCGCGGTGCAGTGGCTGCGCGACCAGCTGCGGGTGATCAGCAACGCCGCCCAGTCCGAGACGCTCGCCAAGGAGGTCGAGGACAACGGCGGGGTCTACTTCGTGCCCGCGTTCTCCGGCCTCTTCGCACCCTACTGGCGCTCGGACGCCCGCGGCGTGATCGTCGGCCTCTCCCGGTTCAACACCAGCGGTCACATCGCCCGGGCGACCCTGGAGTCGATCTGCTACCAGAGCCGCGACGTCGCCGACGCGATGGAGAAGGACTCCGGCGTACGCCTCGAGGTGCTCAAGGTCGACGGCGGCGTCACCGTCAACGAGCTGTGCATGCAGATCCAGGCCGACGTGCTGGGTGTCGAGGTCAGCCGTCCGGTGGTCGCCGAGACGACCGCGCTCGGAGCCGCCTACGCGGCCGGGCTCGCCGTCGGGTTCTGGAAGGACACCGACGAGCTGCGCCAGAACTGGAACGAGTCCAAGCGCTGGAAGCCGGCCTGGACCGAGGAGCAGCGCGAGGCCGGGTACGCCGGTTGGCGCAAGGCCGTGGACCGCACGCTGAACTGGGTAGACGTCGACTGACGGCTCACCCTGGCTGCGTCGTTCAAAACGCCCTGTTTGGGGTATGTGCGGGGCACCCGGTCGGACGTACGTTGCGAATGGGCCCGGCCGGGGCCCGGCACCAGCCTCGACCGGTCCGTTGGCACACCGACGACCGAGGAGGCAGCAATGTTCATCCAGATGATTCAGGCGCCCTGCACCCGGCAGGACGAGGCCCACCAGATGCTCGACGAGTGGCGTCGCGACCTGGCGCCGGGCGCGACCGGGTGGCTCGGCGGCACCTACGGGTTCACCGACGACGACCAGTTCATCGGCGTGGTGCGGTTCGAGTCCCGCGAGGCGGCGATGGCCAACTCCGACCGCCCCGAGCAGGGGGAGTGGGCCGCGAAGATGGCCGAGCTGATGGACGGCCCGATGGAGTTCCACGACTGCGACGACGTCACGCTGCTGTTCGACGGGGGCTCCGACGACGCCGGGTTCGTGCAGATCATCCGCGGTCGCGTCGACGACCCCAGCCGGCTCAAGGCGATGATGGCCGACACCAGCCAGTTGCACGAGGCACGTCCCGACATCCTCGGCGGCACGCTCGCGATCGAGGAGGACGGCAGCTTCATCGAGACCGTCGCCTTCACCAGCGAGGCCGAGGCGCGCGAGCGCGAGAAGGTGGAGCCCCCGGAAGACGTACGCCGCGAGCTCGACTACGCGATGAAGGGCGCGACCTTCTACGACCTCCACCGTCCCTGGTTCGAGAGCGCCTGAAGGAGGCCGAGATGCTCAACGACAGCAGGGTGATGGCCAACATCCCGGCCGCCGACCTCGAGCGGGCGCGACGCTTCTACGCGGACAAGCTCGGGCTGGAGCCGTCCGACGAGGACCCTGGCGGGCTGATCTACACGACGTCCGGCGGGACGTCCTTCCACCTCTACGAGACCGATCAAGCGGGCAAGGCCGGGCACACGATCGCCCAGTTCCACGTGGCCGACGTCCGCAAGGAGGTCGACGACCTCGGAGCGAAGGGCATCACCTTCGAGCACTACGACATGCCGGGCGTGACCTGGGACGGAGACGTCGCCGGGATGGGGTCGGCCGGGCATGCCGCCTGGTTCAAGGACAGCGAGGACAACATCCTCTGCATCGACGACATGGTGCCCGCCTGAGGCACCTGAGACGGAGCGGCGGGTTCCGGCTCAGCCGGGACCCTCGCCCGCCGCGACGTGCTGGGCGAGATACTGCTGGAGCCCCACACGTTCGATCGCGTCGAGCTGGGACTCGAACCAGTCGGCGTGCTTCTCCTCGTCGCGGACCATCTCCTCGAAGACCGCGGCGGTGCCGTGGTCGCCGAGCGCGTGGCACTCCTTGGCGCCGGTGTTGAACTGGGCGACCGCGTCTCGCTCGCTCGCCAACGCCAGCCGGAGCATCTCCTCGGCGGTCTCACCCACCTGGATGGCGTTGAGCCGCTGGACGTTGGGATGGCCGTCGAACATCAGGATCCGGTTGATCAGGTCGTCGGCGTCGCGCATCTCGTCGATGGAGAGGTCGTAGAAGACCTTGCCGAGCTTGGCCAGACCCCAGTTGTCGAGCATCCGAGCATGCAGAAAATAGGTGTTGGTGACGGTGAGCTCGAACGTGAGTGCCTCGTTGAGGAGCTCGACGACGCGTGGATCGACTGGCTGCATGACGCACCTCCGGGAACGGTTTCTGTCCGATACTCGCACGGCACCCCGGGAGTGAGGACAGACTCAGTTTGCGACCGGTTGCGGTGGGTCAGCTCGCAGCGCCGTCGGCGGCGAGGTGCGAGCACTCCTGCTCGAGATGCCTGGTGACCAGCTTCTTCACCGAGAAGATGCAGGAGCCGCAGTCCTGCGCAGCACCGGTCGAGCGGCAGATCGCGCTGACCGTACGTGCCCCGTCGGCCAGCGCGGCATCGACGTCACGGTCCGTGACGACTCGGCACTGGCAGACGATCATGAGATTAGGTTAGCCGACCCTAAGCGCGGTGACGAGCGGTGGTCTCAGTTCTTACCTTTCTTGCGCTTCGGTCGACCCCGCGCGCAGATTCACATTCTCCCGGTATGGTCCAGGTCACATCACGCTCCCGGCCCTCGGAGGATCTCTTGCGTATCGCAGTCATCGGCACCGGCTTCGGCGGCCTGGCCGCCACGATCGAGCTCAAGAGGCGTGGCCACGACGACATCGTCGTGTTCGAGAAGGCCGGTGACGTCGGCGGGGTGTGGCGGGAGAACACCTACCCAGGAGCCGCCTGCGACGTACCCTCCAGCCTCTACTCCTTCTCCTTCGAGCCCAACCCGCACTGGCCCCACAAGTTCTCCCGGCAGCCCGCGATCCTCGACTACATCCACAAGGTCGTCGACAAGTACGACGTACGCCGCCACATCCGGTTCCACACCGAGGTGACCGCCGCACGCTGGGACGACGAGGCGAAGACCTGGCAGCTCGACCTCAGCACGGGCGAGACCGAGACGGTCGACCTCTTCGTGCCTGCCGTCGGTCAGCTCTCCCGGCCGTCGATCCCGGACCTCCCGGGCGCCGACACGTTCCGGGGTGAGGCCTTCCACTCCGCCGAGTGGAACCACGACCTCAGCCTCGAGGGCAAGCGCGTCGCGGTGATCGGCACCGGCGCGAGCGCCATCCAGTTCGTGCCCGAGATCCAGAAGGAGGCCGGGCAGGTGCTCCTCTTCCAGCGCTCGGCGCCCTACATCGTCCCGCGCAAGGACTTCGAGCGCGCCGACCCCTCCCATCCTGTCGGGCAGCTCCTCGACCGCGCGAAGATCTGGACGCAAGCCGAGTGGCTGACCACGACCTTCCACGTCAAGCCGCTCGGCGCGATCATGCGCGCCTGGTCGAAGCGACACATGAAGGCGCAGACCGCGGCCAAGCCGGGACTCTTCGAGAAGGTCTGGCCCGACTACCCGTTCGGCTGCAAGCGCATCCTCTTCGCCGACGACTACCTGCCGGCGCTCGCCCGGCCCAACGTCGACGTGATCACCGACGACATCACCGAGATCACCCCGACCGGCATCACCACCGCGGACGGGCAGCACCACGAGACCGACGTGATCATCTGGGGCACCGGTTTCAAGGCCACCGACTTCCTCGCCCCGATGACGATCGCCGGCACCCAGGGCCGCGACCTGCACACCCACTGGAAGGACGGTGCCCACGCCTACCACGGTATGACCGTCCCCGGTTTTCCCAACCTGCTGATCATGTACGGCCCCAACACCAACACCGGCGGCGGCTCGATCATCTACTTCCTCGAGACCCAGGCCCGCTACCTCGGTCGCTACGCCGACCACATCGCCGAGGTCGGTCCGCTCGAGGTCCGGGCGGAGGTGGAGGAGGCCTACGACGCCCGGATCCAGGACCGGCTGGCCGACAGCGTCTGGAGCAAGTGCACCTCCTGGTATCGGGAGAAGAACGGTCGTATCACCACCAACTGGCCCAGCATCTCGGCCCACTACCGACGTAGCGCCAGCTACGACAAGGGCGACTACACGCCAGCCTGAAACCATCTGATAGGTCATTGTGACCAAGCTGTGCATTCCCTTATTCGTGTCTGAGGCCACATACTCGAAGAGATGACTACCTCAACCCCCCGGCGGCGACACTTCGCCGCGAGTCCTTTCAAGGCAGATCCCGAGCCGGTCATTGAGCAGTTCGAGTCCGGAGACCTGGTCTCCCACGACTCCTTCGGCCTGGGTCGGGTCGTCAACAAAGAAACGGCCGCAGTCACTGTCGACTTCGGTCCCCGACTGGTGCGCATTGCCAGCCCCTTCCCCAAGCTTTCCAAGCTCTGACCTCGGTCTGAGCTGCACGAGTTCGCCCTCCCCGAGCAGTGCTCGAGGAGGGCGAACTCGTTGTCCGGGACTACTTCCTCTTCACCGGATAGGCGGCATCGACTTCCACCTCGACGAGCCAACCGTCCACCGGCAGGTTCTCGATCTCGAGCGCGAACCGCGACGGTCGGGCCGGGTTGGTGACCATCGGTGCGGCGGGCGGAGCGGTGCCGAGCGGCACCGGGATGGCGTCGCCGGTCGAGACCGACGTGTTCGCGAAGAACTGCCGGTAGGCCCGGTTCCAGCCGGCGAAGTCCATCTTCGCCTCGCCCGCGGGGTTCTGCAGGAAGACGCGCATCGTGATCACGTCCTCATAGGTGAGCCCCGCCGCCTCGAGGTTCTCCCCGATCCGGCGCAGTACGTTGATCCCCTGTGCCTCGGTGATCGTGACGCCCGGCGGTAGCTGGCCTCCGGGGAACACCTCGGTGTCGATGTAGGCCAGCTCCCCGCTCGCCCCGGTGTTCAGCCGCGACGGTCCGAGCCCGCTGGTCTTGTAGATAGCGGCCTCCGGCCCGATCGCGACGCCGTTGGCGATCGACGGGTTGTCCTGACCCGCGGGCAGGACCGAGATCGTCTCCCCGCCACGCGGCGGACGGTGCCCATCAGAAGCAGTCGACCACGTGCTCCCGGCGACCGCCGCCGTCGGAGCGACCAGAGCCGCGGTCAGCCCGACCACGGCCACCACCTTCGTACGCGGCGACATCATGCCGTCACCCGCGCGTGCAGCTTCTCGACGGCTGCCCGGGCAGCCGTGATGGCGCCGTGCTGCCAGGCGACCGCGTGGCTGAGGTGGTCACCGGCGAAGTACGTGTTGCCGGTGGCGTCGAGCAGTCGTGTGTAGAGCGGATCGGTGTCCGCCGTGGTCGAGTAGGCCCAAGCCCCCTCCGAGAACTTCGCCGACTTCCAGTCCTGGCTGTAGGAGGCGGTGATGCCCTCGCCGTAGACGTCGCCGAAGATCTGCTTGCCCCGATCCACCGCGCGCGAGAGCCGTTGCGCGGGGGTGAGCGCTCCGTACGCGTCGGCCGCGCTACCGGTGTTGTAGTAGCCGATCATGGTGCCCTTGTCGCCGTGGAACCCGTACGACGGGTGCCACATGTTGCGCAGGTCGAGGCGGGTGTTGGTGATCCCGCCGTAGATCCGGAAGTCCTCCTCCCACCAGCGCCTGTCGTACTCGATCCCGATCTTGCCCGCGTTCGAGGGCCCGAAGGACTTCAGGCTGGCGGTGATGTCGGCACCGAGGTTGTGCGGGATCTTGGCCGCGATCTGCGGCGGCATGCAGTTGATCGCGAAGTCCGCCTCGACGACCTCGGTCCGCCCCCGAGCCTTGTAGGCCACGGAGACGCCGGTCGAGGTGTTGTTCCACTCGACGACCTCGGCCCCGTAGCGGATGTTCCGCGACCCGATCGCCCTCGCGAAGGCCTTCGGGATCGCGTCCATGCCGCCCACCGGCTGATACATCATCATCGCCTGGTCGTAGCCGAACTCGAAGGAGAAGTACTGGCCCAGTCCGGAGGCGAGGACCGCGCTCATCGCGTGCGGCGCCACCTCGGTGCCGGACTGCTGGCCGGCACCCGGCTCGACGATGTAGCCCGCGCGGCTGGAGCCGGTGTAGGCGTACCCCTCCGCCTTGGTGCCGAGGTCACCGAAGCTCCGCAGGAACGCGATCAGCGCCTCCTTGTCGGCGGCGGTCAGCTCCTCGTCCAGGGCGCCCTTGTCGGTCGCCTTCGCGAGCAGCTCGGAGACATAGCCGTACGTGTCCGCCTTCGCCTGGCGCATCTGCACCGCACCGATGCCGTGGTCACCCGGGTAGTAGAGCAGCGCGTTGGCGTTCTGGTTGGTGAACGCCTCGATCGGGACGCCCAGCTCCTTGCAGTAGTCCAGCGTGATGTGGCTCTGCGGCAGCCGGCCGGGGCCCGCGTTCATGTACTCGCCCTGGGAGAACCCGGCGACCTGGGTGATCCCGTTCAGGTCGGTCACCCGGGTCCCGCCGCGCACGGTGAAGTTGCGACCGCCCGGCCGGTCGCGTCCCTCGAGCACGGTGACCCGGTAGCCGCCCTTGAGCAGCTCGTACGCAGCGGTCAGCCCGGCGATGCCGCCACCGAGGATCACGACCGACTTGCTGCCTGCCCGGGTGAGGTCCGCGGGCTTGGGAGGAGTGAAGTCGGGCGTCTCCGCGGCGTGCGCGGAGGTGAGCCCGAGTGCACCCATGCTGTGCAACATGACGCCTGCTCCGCCGGCGAGGCCGACGTTGCGCAGGAAGTTCCGACGTGACTGAGTCATGTGGGGTTCCAATCTGTTGGGGGGCACCCCGCAAGGTAAAGAGCGTTTGTTGCACCGCCATTGCGTCTGTGTCTCGCTAGAACACGTGTTCCCCAACTCGCGAGTAGCTCTAGGATCGGCACCGTGACCGTCACCATCCGCGATGCAGCTCCCGCCGACGTACCCGAGATCCTCCGCCTGGTCCACGCCCTGGCCGTCTACGAGAAGGAGCCCGACGCGGTCGAGGCCACGGAGGCCGACTTCACCGCCGCGCTCTTCCCCGAGTCGGGCACCCCGACCACTCACTGCCTGATCGCGGAGAACGACGGCGTCGTCATCGGGATGGCGGTCTGGTACGTCACCTTCTCCACCTGGACCGGCCGCAACGGCATCTGGCTCGAGGACCTCTTCGTCGACCCGGACCAGCGCGGCGCCGGAGCAGGCAAGGCCCTCCTCGCCCGCCTCGCCGAGATCTGCGTCGAGAACGACTGGCGCCGCCTGGAGTGGTGGGTGCTCAAGTGGAACGCGCCGTCGATCGCCTTCTACCGCTCGCTTGGCTCGGTCCCCCAGGACGAGTGGGAGGTCCACCGCATCGACGGCGCCGAGCTCAAGGAGCTGGGCGCCGCCGGCGGCATCTGACCTCAGGCCTCGTACGCAGCGGCGAACCGCCGCGCCCACTCCCCGAAGCCGCGGGCCGGGCGGCCCAGGACCTCCTCGACGTGCGGGCTGACCGCCCGCTCGGCGTCGGTCGGGTGCCCGAGGATCGCGAGCGTCCCCTCGGCGACGGCAGGCGGCATGAACGTCGCCATCCGGTGCAACGCCGCTTCCGGGGTCAGCTCGACGAACTCCACCACCCGCCCGGTCGCCGCCGCGATCTCCGCGACCTGTTCGCGAGGCGTGATCGCGACCGGCCCGGTGATCTCGTACGTCCTCCCCGCATGACCGTCCTCGGTCAGAGCGGCCGCCGCGACCTCGGCGATGTCGAGCGGGTCGACCACCGGCAGGGCGACGTCGCCGAACGGCGCATGGACGGCATTCATCTCCTTGACCATCGGCACCCAGGCGAGCGCGTTGCTCGCGAAGCCGCCCGGACGCAGGATCGTCCACTCCATCCCCGAGCCCCGCACCGCCTCCTCGAGCTCGACGAGCGGAGCGTGGGACGCCGCTCCCGGACGGGTGCCGACGGCCTGTGACGACTGCAGCACGACCCGGCGTACGCCTGCCGCCTCTGCATGCTTCATCAGCGCCGGGCCGTCGACGTGAGCGCCGGCGCCGCTGACCAGCAGGAAGAGCGCATCGGCCCCTGCCAGGACCGGGGCGAGCGTCGCGACGTCGGAGAGGTCGGCCACCGCGGTGGCGACCCCAGGCCGTGTCGGCAGCGGTGCCGACGTCCCGCGCGAGACGGCTGTGACGGTGTGGCCGGCCTCGGCCAGCAGCTCGACGAGGGGCTGCCCGACGTTTCCGGTCGCTCCGGTGATGACGATCATCGAGGTCTCCATTCATAGGGGAACTGGGTGTGTGTGACGGACGTTAGATTCCTCGATACAGTGGGTTCCCCAAGGTAAGTATTGGAGCGAGATGACCTGGCACCCGAGCACCGACGAGCCGGCGGAGGCATGCCCGATCGCGCCGGCGGTCGAGTTGATCTTCAGCCGGTGGACGACGCCGATCCTGTGGGCCCTGCACGAATACGGCACCCAGCGCTTCGTGGAGCTGGAGCGTCGCCTCGGCACGATCTCGTCGAAGGTGCTGACCCAGCGGCTGCGCCAGCTCGAGCGCGACGGGCTCGTCGAGCGCCGCTACCACGCCGAGGTCCCGCCCCGGGTGGAGTACGACATCACCGACCTCGGTCGCAGCCTCCAGCCGGTCTTCGCCGCGGTCGGCAGCTGGTCGGAGGCCAACATGCCCGCCGTGGAGACCGCGCGACAGGCCTACACCGGTCCGCTACCCCGCTGAGGCCGGCTGCCTCGCCCCTGGTCCGGCCAGCACCTCGACGTCATCGGCGTGCATGGGATCACCGCAGTGAGCGCACCGCAGATCGACGCGGCCGATCTCCCCGCAGGCGTGATGCCGGTAGAGCACGGGCGGCCCGGCCTCGCCCGCGAGCCACTTGTCGCCCCACCCGGCCATCACCATCAGGACGTCGACCAGCTCGCGCCCCTTCTCGGTCAGGACGTACTCATAGCGCGGTCGACTGTCGTACGCCCGCCGCTCCAGCACCCCGCGCTCGACCAGGTGCCCGAGCCGCTCGGCGAGCACCTTTCGCGAGATCCCGAGGTCTGCCTGGATCTGGTCGAAGCGGTTCATGCCCACCCAGATGTCGCGCAGCACGAGCGGCGACCACGGCTCCCCGATCACGTCCAGCGTGCGCGCGATCGAGCAGGTCATGTCGCCGAAGTTCGTACGTTGCATGCCCCGAACCTACCACTTGAGGTTCCCTGAAGGAACTCAAAGTGCTACGCTCACAGAGTCTCCTCAGGAAACTCTGTGTCCGAGGAGCGTCGTCCGCCGACCACGACAGCCGGGAGAAGTCCGATGATCAACCCCGACGTACGCCCCTTCCTCGAAGGCACCAACCTCGCCCATGTCGCCACGATCGGACCCGACGGCGCCCCGCGCACCTCGCCGGTCTGGATCGGCACCCACGGCGACCACGTCGTCTTCCTCACCGGCAATCGCGGCCGCAAGTACCGAAATCTCCACCTCGACCCGCGCATCGCCCTCTCCATGGCGCCGGCCGATAACGACTACATGCCCGTGATCCTCCGCGGCCGCGTCGTCGGCTGGGTCGAGGACGAGAGCCGCTGGGAGATCATCGACGAGCTCGCCACCCGATACACCGGAGCGCCCTATACCAGGGAGGTCGACGAGTACGGCGACCGTGCCATCGCCCTGATCGACCTCGACTACCAGCACATCGGCGTCGGCTGACCGGCCCAGCCGATCACCGCTCCCCGAGAACGGTCGCCACCAACCCCTCGACCTCGTCCGTACGCAGCGGCTCCGGCGTCATCAGCCGCCGGTAGAACACCGCGCCCGCCAGCGCCTCCGCGGCCCGCTCCGGATCCGGAACCGGTTGCCCTGACTCCTGCAGCCGCGTGATGGCCTCGACCCACCGCGTACGCCGCTGCGTGCTGTAGCGGTGATGCAGCTTCCGGAGCCCGGTGTCGCGTGCGGAGCCGTCGAGTACGGCTGGGAGACAGTCGGACGTGGTCCACGACACCCCTGCCGCCGTCGCTTCTACCGCGAGCCCGGGTTCGACGACGTCGGTCCCAGAGCGGGCGGCTTCGCCCTGCTCGAGGGCACGGGCTCAGGCTGATGCTGAACAGTCCCGGCGCCGGAGGTGCCGGCCAAGCCGCCGACGACGGCACGATGCCCAGCCCCGGTGGCTGGGGTCGCATCCAGCTCGAGGTGCCTGACGTGGACGGAGCGCTCCGCCGGCTGAGTGAAGCCGGCGCGCGGGTACGGACCAGTCGCATCGACGGCCGGGGCGGCGCCCAAGCCGTGATCGAGGACCCGGCGGGCAACCCGGTCGAGCTCTTCGCCCCCGTCTGACCAGCGGGCGTCGGGGCCCTGGTGCCGTGTCGGGCAAAGCGCCCATGGGCCTTGTCTCGGGGGTCTACAGTGGGCGTCAGAACATCGCGCGAAAAAAGTTGCTCTGACGATTTGAAACGGCGTCAGGGTGTGTGTAGTGTTCTCCGAGTCGCCAGGGTGCGGCGGGAAGCAAGCACGAGTCTTCGGGCGGGCTTCCGGCCCCGGAGCGGCCACCTCCACTCTTCGAGCATTGCTCGAGCCAGGGTGTTCTAGATGTCGATCTTCGAATCGACGACAGAACCTCAGCGTGATCTGGTTCAGCCAGATCAGCACGGTCATGAGTGGGCAGGTTTAAGCGATAAACACCGCGGGTTTCCCGAGTTGGTGATTAGAGCGAAAGCCACTAAAGTCCTCCAGGACCGAAGCGGATAAAGCTTCAAACTTTCAGCGAGAAAGCGCAGATCGCGCCGAATTGCGAAAGCGAGAAACACTCCGCTAAAGTCCAGAAAGACAAAGCAGAGAAACAGTTGCTAATCCGGCAGAAAGCGCGAATAGCGCGGAGTTGGAGAAGCGAGAGTGGCTCTGATAAAGTCTGCGAGGCAGGACCGGCCAGAGGGTCTGGAGCTGGTGAGGAAAGCGCGGATAGCGCCGAATTGCTTGAGCGAAAGAGAGCCTGGTAGGGTTCAGCACGAAGAAAAAAGCAGGACATAAAGCGAATAAAGCAGTCACCGGACTGGCTGGGAACGGATGTTCCGAAATCTACCGGTGTGCGTGTGATTCTTGAGAACTCAACAGTGTGTCATAGTCGACGAATTAGTTTGTTATGCCCCGTCGACCAGGTCCTCTTAGTGGGGATGTTGGTTGATGGTTTCTTTGACAATTGATTCTGGCAAGAACGATCTTTGATCGTATGTCAGTGTCTCCTGTCAGGGCATCTC
>NZ_JBHVKN010000157.1:0-11958 GCF_042798075.1 Nocardioides sp. NPDC057772 | reverse complement strand
CCAATGGTCAGCAGGACGAAGGCGACGATGCCGAGCGGTCCGTACTTCCACTGGATGAGCTGCTCGAAACCGATGGCGAGGGCGGCGACGACGAGGGCGATGAGTCGGTGGTGTGCAGGAACCACGGCTCGATCGCGATGACGAGGCCGGGCTGCAGCTTGAAGCCGCGGCCGGGGCGGCCGTCGTTGGCGATGTGCGGGTCGCCGTGCATGGTGCGGCCGACGCCGTGGCCGCCGAACTGGGTGTTGATCTTGAGGCCCTTCGCGCGCGCGACGCTGGCGATCGCGTGCGAGATGTCGCCGACCTTGTTGCCGACACGGGCGGCATCGATGCCCGCCTCGAGCGCCTGGGTGGTGGTCTCGATCAGGTCGAGGTCCTCCTGGCGGGGCGTGCCGACCACGACGGAGAGGGCCGAGTCGGAGACCCAGCCGTCGACGCTGGCCGCGAAGTCGACGCTGAGCAGGTCACCGTCCTGCAGCTTGTAGTCGAAGGGCAGGCCGTGCAGCACGCCGTCGTTGACCGACGTGCAGAGCACCTTGCCGAACGGCATCGCGCCGAAGCTCGGGTGATAATCGATGTAGCAGGACTCCGCACCGCGGTCCTTGATCATCTTGTGCGCCAGCTCGTCGAGCTCGAGCAGGTTCACACCCACGGCGGCGTGCTCGCGGAGTGCGGTCAAGACATCGGCCACGAATCGGCCGGCGGGCTTCATCTGCTCGATCTGGGTCGGGGTGCGCAGTTCGATCACAGGCACAGACTATCCTGAGAACGGTTCTCAGTAGAATTCGATGGTGCCCATCGCTTCGGGCTCCGCTTCAGCAACGCGCATCTCGCAGGGCGGCCGCCTTCGATGTCAGGAATCGGCGCTCGGCGAGGTTGGTTGCCCGAGCCGAGGCCAGTTCGTACGCAGCAGCAGCACCGTCCAGGTCGCCGGCGAGCTCGAGCAGGTGAGCGCGCACGGCGGACACCCGGGGATGGTCCGCGAACCCGGCGTCGCCGTGCCGGGCGCAGTCGCGCAGGAGGTCGTCCAGCAGCGCCAGGGCGGGGCCCGGGCCATCGGCGTACCCGACCGCGACGGCCTTGTTGAGCGTCACGATCGGCCCGGGGGCGACCCTCTCCAGCAGCCCGTAGAGCGCCGTGATCTGCAGCCAGTCGGTCTCCTCCGCCGAGGGCGCGCGGTTGTGCAGCGCGGCGATGGCGGCCTGGACCTGGTAGGTCCCCGGCCGCCCGGTGCCGATGACCGAGTCGACCAGCGCAATGCCCTCGCGGCTGGTCTCGGACCGCCACAGGCTTCGGTCCTGGTCGGCCAGCGGGACCACGGCGCCGTGGGCGTCGACGCGGGCGGGACGACGCGCGTCGAGGAGCAGCATCAGCGCGAGCAGCCCGCCGAGCTCACCGTGGCCGGTCCCGGTCACCCTGGTGAGCGCGGTGCGGGCGAGCCGGGCCAGCCGGATCGCCTCGGCACACAGGTCGACCCGCTGCAGGCGATCACCGTCGGTCGCGACGTACCCCTCGTTGAAGAGCAGGTAGAGCACCTTCAGCATCGCCGGGATCCGGGCGGCGAGGTCGGCGGTGCCGTCGATCCCGAGCGACCTGCCCTTGATCGTCGCCTTCGCCCGGGAGATCCGCTGCGCCATCGTCTTCTCCGGGACGAGGTAGGCGTGCGCGATCTGCCGGGTGGTGAGGCCGCCGACCGCCCGCAGGGTCAGCGCCACCGCGGAGGCCGGGGTGAGGCTGGGATGGCAGCAGAGCAGGAGTACGTCGAGGGAGTCGTCGACCGCTGAGGTCTCCTGCCCTTCCGGTTCGGCGAGATGGTCGGCGCGCTCGCGGTCGCGGCGTCGGGCCTCGCGGCGCTTGGCGTCGAGGAGGCGGCGCATCGCGGTGGTGACCAGCCAGCCTCGGGGCTGCTCCGGAATGCCCCGTTCCGGCCACGTGCGTACCGCCTCGACCAGTGCCTCCTGGACGGCGTCCTCGGCGGTGTCGAAGTCACCGCAGCGTCGGGTGACGATGGCGACGACCTGCGGCGTGAGGTCACGCAGCAGGTCTTGTTGGATCGCCTCGGTCACTCGATGCTCGCCTCGCCGAAGGCGATGGTGTCGTCGACCGAGGAGCCGTCGGTGCCGTGGTACATCCGGCGCACCTGGATGGGCTGCTCGATCGGCCGTCCGCCCGGGCCCGGGGCGGCGGAGTAGAGCCCGGCGATCTCCAGGGCACGCTCCTGGGTCTCGGCGTCGATGATCATGTAGCCGGCGACCCACTCCTTGAACTCCTGGAACGGCCCGTCGGTGACGGTCCTGTCGGCGCCGTCGGAGGTCACCACGAACGCCTGGTCCGGCGGCGTCAGGGCCTCGACGTGCACCAGCTCGCCGGACTCGGTCAGGGCCTTGTTGAGGGCTTCGTAATAGCTCATGTGGCCCTGGACCTCCTCCGGCTTCCACCCGGCCATCCCGCCCGGAGTGTCGTCGGTGCCGCCTTGGTAGTCGAGGATCATCAGGTAGCGAGGCATGTCCTCACCCTTCCACTTCGGGCGCTCCTTGTAAGCGCCATTCACGAGGGGAACGGAGCCGGCCGCCGGATAACTACATGCTCCGGAGAATCCTTTCGGCGTAGTTTTCTCGCCGTGCTGAAGGCCTACGACGAACAGCTGCGAACCGATGCCGAGACTCCCGGGGCGGTGTCGGTCACCCGGCATGGACCGCTGCGGCTGATCACCTTCGACGGCGGTCGCGGCTTCATCTCCTACCAGGACCTCGGTGGTGCCGACGCGGCCGGGATCGAGGCGCTGGTCGCGGCGGCGGTCGCCCACTTCGGCGCCGACCCGGCGATCGAGGAGGTCGAGTGGAAGACCCGCGGCCATGATGTCGCTCCTGGCCTGCACGAGACCCTGATCCGGCACGGCTTCGAGCCGGAGGAGCCAGAGTCGATCATGATCGGCGAGGCCCGTCTGCTGGCCGTCGATGTGCCGCTGCCCGACGGGGTCGTCCTGCGCTCGATCACGAGCGCGGAGGACGTACGCGCCGCCGGCATCATGCAGGACGGTGTGTTCGGGTCACCGACCTCCGCGGGACGGTCGGACGACGTGGTGCGTCGGATCGCGGCGGGGGAGTGCGAGATGTGGGTCGCCGAAGCAGACGGCGAGATCGTCAGCGCCGGCCGGATCGACCCCGTCCCGAACTCGGAGTTCGCCGGCATCTGGGGCGGCGCGACGCTGGAGAGGTGGCGAGGCCGCGGCATCTACCGCGCGCTGACCGCCGCCCGCGCCCGCACCGCCATCGCCCGCGGCAAGCGCTACATCCACAGCGACTCGACCGAGTTCTCCCGGCCGATCCTGGAGCGCTCGGGGCTGGTCAAGGTCGGCACCACGACGCCCTACGTACGCCGCTTCGACTGATTCGACCGATCAGTCGCCCTGGGGGAACAGCCGGCGGATCGGCTCGCCGGCCAGCCACGCGGCGATGTCCTCGACGGCGCCGCCGTAGAAGCGGCGGTAGTTGTCCTCGGTGACGTAGCCGAGGTGCGGGGTCGCGACCACGTTCGGGAGGTTCCGCAGCACGTCGTCGGCGGGAAGCGGCTCCGTGTCGAAGACGTCCAGGCCGGCGCCTGCGATCCTGCCGGAGCCGAGGTGGGCGATCAGCGCCTCGGTGTCGACCAGCCCGGCCCGGGAGGTGTTCACCAGGTGGGCGGTCGGCTTCATCGCGGCCAGGTCGGTATGCCCGACGATGTGCCGGGTGGACTCGGACAGGACCAGGTGGAGCGAGACGATGTCGCTGGTCCTGAACAGCGTGCCCTTGTCGACCGCGCGCACGCCGGCGGGCTCGGCGCGCTCGGCGGTGAGGTGAGGGCTCCAGGCGATCACGTCCATCCCGAATGCCTGCCCGACCGCGGCGACCCGGGAGCCGATCTTGCCGAGCCCGAGCAGGCCGAGGGTGCGGCCGTGGAGGTCACTCCCGACGGTCCGCTGCCAGGTGTGGCTCGTCGCCTCGGTCACGACATGGCGGGTCAGCGCGTGGATGAGCGCCCAGGTCAGCTCGACCGGAGGGTGCGGGCTCGACGGGGTGCCGCACACGGTGATGCCCAGCCGGTCCGCCGCCGCCAGGTCGATCGACGGGTTGCGCATGCCGGTCGTGACCAGCAGCCTCAGCGCCGGCAGCCGTTCCAGAACGGCTGCCGGGAACGGCGTACGCTCCCGCATCGCCACCACGATCTCGGCCCCGTCGAGCGCCCGGACCAGGGCGTCTGGCCCGAGGTGCTCGGTCACCGAGGTGACCTCGACGCCGTCGAGGGAGTCCCACGCGGCGTAGGTTCGGGCCACGTTCTGATAGTCGTCGAGAATCACGCAGCGCACGAGCGCAACCTATCGGGTGGGTGGGTTCTGCTGTGGGCAGATCTGCCTGCGGCGGATCCGCTTTCGTGCGGCTCCGGGCTCGGTCAGAGTCGAGGACATGACCCAGACACCCATCACCGCCGGGCCGCTCGACGAGCAGCTGACGGCGCGGCTGCAGAACCAGCGGATCATCGTGCTCGGCCAGGAGGTGGATGACGCGATCGCCAACCGGATCTGCGCTCAGCTGCTCCTGCTCAGCGCCGAGGACCCCCACCGCGACATCTCCCTCTACATCAACTCGCCCGGCGGCTCCGTGACGGCCGGGATGGCGATCTACGACGTGATGCACCTGATCCCCAACGACGTCTCCACGCTCGGGATGGGGATGGCGGCCAGCATGGGCCAGTTCCTGCTCACCGCGGGGACGCCGGGGAAGCGCTACGTGCTGCCGCACACCGAGGTGCTGCTGCACAAGGGCTCCGCCGGGATCGGCGGGTCCGCGGCCGACATCGAGGTGCAGGCCGCGCGGCTGGCGCGGATGACCCAGCAGATGCTCGAGATCACCGCCGCCCACACCGGCCAGAGCGTCGAGCAGATCGACCAGGACTCGCTGCGCGACCGCTGGTTCACCGCCGAGGAGGCGCGCGACTACGGCTTCGTGGACGAGGTGCTCAACGACGTGCAGTCGGTGACGCCGGTCCAGCAGCGGTCGGCCGCCTTCGGTCTGTCTGCGGCCGGGGGTGTCCGATGAGCTCCTACACGATTCCGTCGGTCGTCGAGAAGACCCCGCGTGGCGAGCGGGCGCTCGACGTCTACAGCCGCCTGCTCTCCGACCGCATCGTCTACCTCGGTACGCCGATCGACGACGGTGTCGCCAACGTGGTGATCGCGCAGCTCATCCACCTGGAGTCGGACGCGCCGGACACCCAGATCGAGCTCTATCTCAATTCGCCAGGTGGCGACCCGACCGCGATGTTCGGCATCTACGACACGATGCAGTTCCTGCGCTCGCCCGTCGCGACAACCTGCGTGGGCCAGGCGGCCGGTTCTGCCGCGGTGCTGCTGGCCGCGGGGGATCCGGGGCGGCGTACGGTCCTGCCGCACGCGCGGGTCGTGCTGCAGCAGCCGGGCCAGGACGGTCAGCGGGGCGATGTCACCGACCTGCAGGTCGCGGCGAAGGAGATCGGCCGCCTGCGCGCCGAGATGGACACGCTGCTGGCGCGCCACAGCGGCCGGAGCGTCGAGGAGATCCACGCCGACACCGAGCGTGACCTCGTCCTCGGGGCGGAGGAGGCCGTGGCGTACGGCCTGGTGGACTCCGTGCTGGAGAGCCGCAAGCTCACCTCGGTCTGAGAGGTGTCCTGGTCAGGCGGCGAGGGCCAGCGGACCGGTCGGGCGGGCGCCCGCGCGCAGCGTGCGGGTGACCCGCCCGGTCAGGTCGACAAGACCCAGGCCCAGGGCGCCACCGACCGCCTCGAGCACCTCGGAGCTCGGCTCCTTGCGGCCACGCTCGATCTCGGAGAGATACTGCGTCGAGACCCCGGCGTCGCCGGCGACGTCCGCGAGCGTGCGCTCCTGCCGGGACCGCTCTTCGCGGATCACCTGACCGGCGGCCTCACGCCACAGCGGCGCCGGCTTGTCGTGGTCCGGCAGCGGATGGCCGGGAAACCTGATCACTTCGCCCATGCGAACACCCTAGCGCTGCCCGCGAGGCCCGGACGGGCCGTTCGCGCCGGGCGAACATGCCCTCCACCAGGGGTTATATCGGTCGAACGATAGATGATGGGGACTTGCCAGCAAGCTCCGACACCCCGATAGTGGTCGCACAGTTTCGATCTTTGTGGGTCTACTGTGCACGACCAGAGAACTTGTCGAGTCGTTGGTATCACGGGGGAATCGTGTTGCATCGCAAGCAGATCGCCTTGGCTGGAATGGCAACGGGACTGGCCATGACGAGCATCGGGATCGGTGGCCTGATCGTCGGCAACGCCGGAGCGGAAGAGCCAGGACACAGTTACGCCAAGGACGAGTCCGGGATCAGCCTGATCTCGCCGGTGTCCCCGGTGGCGCCGTTGGAGAAGAAGCCGACCACGCCCACGGAGAGCGAGCCATACAGCGCTGCCCCGGGCAGCAGCGACGCGCCCGAGACCGTCGAGACGGTCCCGGCGAGTCCGCGTTCGGTCGAGGAGTCCACCGGGGAGTCGACGTCGCCGCTTCCGGCGCGTCCCACGCAGATTCCTTCGGAGGTGCGGCCCACCAGCCGTCCCAGCCCGACGGCGTCTCCGAGCGACTCCCCGAGCGAGTCGCCGAGCCAGAGCCCCAGCGAGACGCCGAGCGACACCGCCTCGCCGTCGCCGAGCGACCCGGCGACCGAGGAGCCGGACCCCTCGGAGACGCCCACCGACTGACCCTGGCCCCCGGCTGTTCGCCGGCGATGCCCCGGGGAGGGTAACGCTCGACGCACCGCTGCCCTACGCTGTGCGCCACACCAGGCGCGGGGCGGGCACAGGGAGTCGAGTTGCAGAGCAAGCAGGTCGCCGTGGCAGGCATCCTGACCGGCGCGGTCATGACCGGTCTCGGGGTGGTCGTCCTTCTCGCCGGTCTGGCGGAGGCCGAGCGTCCCGACCGGGACCCGGTCACCGGCTATGAGGACGTCGGCAACGAGTATCCCGACGTCGATCCGTTGCCGACACTGCCCGCGTCGGAGCGGTCCGAGGAGCCCTCGGTCGGCTCGTCTCCGCACCCGAGCGGCGACCATGCGGGTGGCCCTCGTGACGAGACGTACGCTCCGGGAGAGTCCGCCCCTGCCGAGGTCGACGACCCGCGCGGCCCGACGGTGCCCCGGGTGCCGGACGAGCCTGCCGAGACGGCCGGCTCGACGCCCACCTCGGGTCCCACGGGCACCAGCGAGCCGGAGCCGACCCCCGAGCCGACCGAGTCGGCCGATCCGACCTCCGAGCCGACGCCCACCGAGACGGCGACGCCGACCACGGAGCCGTAGCCGTCAGGTCGGGCCGGCGATCACCATCCCCGTTCGCGCCACTCGGCGAGATGCGGCCGTTCGGCGCCGAGCGTGGAGTCGTCGCCGTGGCCCGGGTAGAACCAGGTGTCGTCGGGGAGGGGGTCGAAGATGCGCTCCTCGACATCGTCGAGCAGCTGGGTGAAACGTACGGGATCCTGCTGGGTGTTTCCGACGCCGCCGGGGAACAGGCTGTCGCCGGTCCACAGGTGGGGCGTGCCCTCGGGGTCGCGGTAGAGGAGTGCGACCGATCCGGGGGTGTGCCCGCGCAGGGCGACGACCTCGAGCGTGCAGTCGCCGACGGCGACGGTGTCTTTGTGGGAGAGCGGTCGGGAGATGGGTACGCCGGTGGCCTCCGTGATGGCGGCAGCGTCCGGCTCGCCGGCGAGGGTGGCGGCGCCGGTGGCCTCGACGACGTCCGCGAGGGCGCGATGGTGATCCCAGTGCTGGTGGGTGGTGACGACGGTGGCCAGCTCATCGCCGACGAGCGGGAGCAGGGTCTCCGGCTCGGCGGCGGCGTCGACGAGGAGCTGCTCGCCGGTGGACCGGCAGCGCAGCAGGTAGCAGTTGTTGGACATCTGCGCGTCGACGGCGACCTTCGTGACGGTCAACCCGCCGAGTTCGCGTACGTCGGCCGGGCCGCCCGGTTTCACGGCGCCTGTATAAGTGGTAGGGGCATCGCTCATGCGTCTATGCAAGCACGTCGGACACGACCAGAAGTAAAATGTCGGTGCTCCGTGAGAGGGTGCCATCTGGGAGTCTTCCCAGCATCGTATGATGCGAACATCTGTTCGACGCGGTAGCGCGATGCGATAGCACTGGACGAGGAAAGAACGTGGCGGAGCAGCAGCTGATCATCCGGGGAGCCCGGGAGCACAACCTGAAGGATGTCTCCCTCGACCTCCCTCGGGACTCGATGATCGTGTTCACCGGCCTGTCGGGGAGCGGCAAGTCGAGCCTCGCGTTCGACACGATCTTCGCCGAGGGCCAGCGTCGCTACGTCGAGTCGCTGTCGGCCTACGCTCGACAGTTCCTGGGCCAGATGGACAAGCCGGACGTCGACTTCATCGAGGGACTCTCCCCTGCGGTGTCGATCGACCAGAAGTCGACCTCCAAGAACCCGCGCTCGACGGTCGGCACCATCACCGAGGTCTACGACTACCTGCGTCTTCTCTACGCCCGTGCCGGACGTCCGCACTGCCCGACCTGTGGAGCTCCGATCGAGCGGCAGACGCCGCAGCAGATCGTCGACCACGTGCTCACCCTGGAGGAGGGGCGCCGCTTCCAGGTGCTCAGCCCGGTGATCCGGGCGCGCAAGGGGGAGTACGTCGAGCTCTTCAGCCAGCTGCAGCAGCAGGGCTACTCCCGGGTCCGGGTCGATGGCGAGACCCACCAGCTCGACGCGCCGCCCAAGCTCGAGAAGCAGAAGAAGCACACCATCGAGGTGGTCATCGACCGGCTCGCGGTCAAGGAGTCCTCCAAGCGGCGGCTGACGGACTCGGTCGAGACCGCGCTGGAGCTGGCCGGCGGCCTGGTCGTCTTCGACTTCGTCGACACCGGGGAGCAGATGAAGTTCTCCGAGCGGATGTCGTGCCCCAACGACCACCTCCTCGACACCGACGAGCTCGAGCCGCGCTCGTTCTCGTTCAACTCGCCCTTCGGGGCGTGCCCGGCCTGCACCGGTCTCGGCACCCGGATGGAGGTCGACCCGGAGCTGGTTGTCCCCAACCCGGGCGCCACGTTGGCCGAAGGAGCGCTGCAGCCCTGGTCGCAGGCCCACGTGGCCGAATACTTCCTGCGTCTCCTGGAGGCGCTCGGCGGCGAGCTCGGCTTCGACCTCGACACCCCGTGGGCCGAGATCCCGGCTGCCGGTCAGAAGGCGATCCTCGACGGTCACGGGCGCAAGGTGCACGTGGTCTCGGTCAACCGCTATGGCCGCCGCCGGTCCTACGACGCGGAGTTCGAGGGCGTACGCCGCTGGGTGGAGCGCCGCCACAAGGAGGCCGAGTCCGACACCACCCGCGAGCGCTTCGAGGGCTACATGCGCCAGGTGCCGTGCCCGACCTGCAAGGGCACCCGGCTCAAGCCCGTCTCCACCTCGGTGACGCTGGGGGAGAGGAGCGAGGGCGGCCTCAACATCGCCGAGCTGTGCGCGCTGCCGATCAACGAGGCCGCCGAGTGGCTCGACAAGGTCGAGCTCACCGGCCGGGAGCGGCAGATCGCCGAGCAGGTGCTCAAGGAGATCCAGGCACGGCTGCGCTTCCTTCTCGACGTCGGCCTCGACTACCTCTCCCTGGAGCGGCCCTCGGGCTCGCTCTCCGGCGGCGAGGCCCAGCGGATCCGGCTGGCCACCCAGATCGGGTCCGGCCTCGTCGGCGTCCTCTACGTGCTCGACGAGCCGTCCATCGGCTTGCACCAGCGCGACAACCACCGGCTGATCGAGACCCTCGAGCGGCTCAAGCGACTGGGCAACACGCTCATCGTCGTCGAGCACGACGAGGACACCATCAAGGTCGCCGACTGGGTCGTCGACATCGGCCCCGGCGCCGGTGAGCACGGCGGCCAGGTGATCCACTCCGGCACAGTCAAGGAGCTGCTCGCCAACGAGCACTCCGTGACCGGTCAGTATCTGGCCGGCCGTCGCGAGATCGCCGTTCCCGCCGTGCGCCGTCCGCGCACCGCCGGACGCGAGCTGACCGTCCACGGCGCCCGGGAGAACAACCTCAAGGACATCGACGTCACCTTCCCGCTGGGACTCTTCCTCGCGGTCACCGGAGTCTCCGGCTCGGGCAAGTCGACGCTCGTCAACGACATCCTCTACACCGCGCTGGCCAAGGAGTTCTACCGCGCCCGCACCGTCCCGGGCCGGCACACCAAGATCTCCGGTCTGGACAACGTCGACAAGGTGATCCACGTCGACCAGTCCCCGATCGGCCGTACGCCGCGGTCCAACCCGGCCACCTACACCGGTGTCTTCGACCACATCCGCAAGCTCTTCGCCTCCACCCCGGAGGCCAAGATGCGGGGCTACCTGCAGGGTCGGTTCTCGTTCAACGTCAAGGGCGGCCGCTGCGAGGCCTGCTCGGGCGACGGCACGATCAAGATCGAGATGAACTTCCTGCCCGACGTCTACGTGCCGTGCGAGGTCTGCCACGGGGCGCGCTACAACCGCGAGACGCTCGAGGTGCACTACAAGGGCAAGTCGATCGCCGAGGTGCTCGACATGCCGATCGAGGAGGCGGTCGAGTTCTTCGCGGCCGTGCCCGCGATCGCACGTCACATGAAGACGCTGGTCGAGGTCGGCCTGGGCTATGTGCGGCTCGGCCAGCCTGCGACCACCCTGTCCGGTGGTGAGGCGCAGCGGGTCAAGCTCTCCGCCGAGCTGCAGAAGCGCTCGACCGGCAAGACGCTCTACGTCCTGGACGAGCCGACCACGGGTCTCCACTTCGAGGACATCCGCAAGCTCATCGGTGTGCTCTCCTCACTGGTCGACAAGGGCAACACGGTGCTGGTGATCGAGCACAATCTCGACGTCATCAAGACCGCCGACTGGATCATCGACATGGGACCGGAGGGCGGCAACCGCGGCGGCACCGTGATCGCCGAGGGCACCCCCGAGACCGTCGCCGCGACCCCCGGCAGCCACACCGGCAGCTTCCTCGCCCCGCTGCTGGACGGCAAGGCCGCCGAGCAGCCGCCGGCCAAGCCGGTGAAGGCGAAGGCGGCTCCGGCCAAGAAGACGGCGGCGAAGAAGAGGCCGGCAGCCCGGAAGAAGGTCAGCGCGTCCTGACCTGAGTCCGAGATTTGCCTGAAGGTTTCCGCTCGGCGAGCACGTCGCTCTGCGGGGGTGCCTATCCTGGGCGGCATGAGTGAATCTCGAATCACCCGGCGGAAGGTCGTCACCGGAGCCGCGGTGACCGCGGTCGGCGCGCCGCTCCTGGCGGCATGCTTCAGCGGTGACGGCGACACGGGCACCGGTTCCTCGGGTGACACCGGTTCAGGTGGCGGTGGCCCGCTGGTCGCGACCAGCGAGGTCCCGGTCGGCGGGGGAGTGATCGTCGCCGACCGCAACCTGGTGGCCACCCAGCCGACCGAGGGCACGTTCAAGGTCTTCTCCGCGATCTGCACCCATCGCAGCTGCCCGGTCACGAAGATCGCAGGCGGCACCATCGACTGCCCGTGTCATGGCAGCAGGTTCTCGATCGAGGACGGCTCGGTGACGCAGGGCCCGGCGACGAGTCCGCTCGAGGAGGTGGCCTTCGAGGTCACCGACGGCGAGATCGTCCCCAGCTGAGCGGCCGCCATCGAGGCGTCAGCCGCGCAGGCCGACACGTCAGCCGCGCAGGCCGACACGTCAGCCGCGCAGGCCGACACGTCAGCCGCGCAGGCCGACACGTCACGCTGCCGCACACTCGACCTGCAGAAGTGACGCTTCGGCCTGCCGGAATGACCTCTCGGCAGGGGCTCAGGCGCGTGCGAGCGCCTGTGCGCGCCACAGCTCGTCCCGTGGCGAGCGACGGCGATCGAGGCGGGCGTCGAGCAGCACCCGGGCCTCGTCCCAGCGGTCGGCACGGAGCAGGGCCGCGATACGAGCCTCCTCGATGATCTCCCGCTG
>NZ_JBHVKN010000156.1:0-12054 GCF_042798075.1 Nocardioides sp. NPDC057772 | reverse complement strand
GTCTCGCCGGACCAGGACGCCCTGATCGGGATCCTCGACGAGCTCGAGCTGCCGACCTATCCGCGCTTCCGCGAGGGCGAGTCCCTCTACGTCGACAAGGCCGGCGTCGCGCACCGCTTCGGCGACGAGCTCCCGGTCGGTGAGTCCACCTCGGCTGCGATCGCGCAGCTGACCAAGACGCTCGACGCGCTGGCCGCCGCGATGGACCCGGCCCGGCCGTGGGAGCTCGAGGACGCCGACCACCTCGACAGCGTCTCGTTCCGTGCCTGGCTCGAGGAGCAGTGCGACGACCCGGTCGCCGTCGACAACGTCGCCCTCTACATCGGGCCGGCGATGCTGACGAAGCCCGCCCACTCCTTCTCCGCCCTGCAGGCGGTGCAGATGGCCGCCAGCGCGGGGTCGTTCAGCAACCTCGTGGATGCCGACGTGATCCTCGACCGTCGGGTCGTGGGCGGTCTGCAGCGGGTGCCGCTGACCCTGGCCTCGCGTCTCGGTGACCGCGTCCGCCTCGGCCAGGACGTCACCCACATCGAGTGGGACGAGGACGGCGCCGTCGTCCACGTCGGCAGCGAGATCCACGCCGCTCGCCGGCTCGTCCTCGCGGTGCCGCCGACCTTGGTGAAGCGGATCCGGTTCAGCCCCGAGCTTCCCGCCGAGCACCGGATCGCCCGCGAGCACCAGTCCTTCGGTCTGGTCATCAAGGTCCAGGCGCAGTACGCGACGCCCTTCTGGCGCGCCGACGGCCTCAGCGGCACCGGGTTCGCACCCTGGCAGCTCGTCCACGAGGTCTACGACAACACCCCCGAGGGCGAGCAGCGCGGCACTCTGGTCGGCTTCGTCTCCGACGAACGCGCCGACGCCGTCGGCCGGCTCTCCGACGAGGAGCGGCGGGGTCGGGTGCTCGAGTCACTGGCGGCGTACTTCGGGGAGACGGCGCTCGAGCCGCTCACCTACGTCGAGAGCGACTGGCAGCACCAGGAGCTGACCGGCGGTGCGTACGGCACGAGCTTCGACCTCGGCGGTCTGACCCGGTGGGGTGCGGTGCTGCGCGAGCCGCTCGGGCCGATCGAGTTCGGCAGCAGCGACGTCGCGGGACACGGCTTCCAGCACGTCGACGGCGCCGTACGCGTCGGGGACGAGATCGCGCGCCGCATCCTCACGGTTGCAACGTGATCGCAGCGGAGCGAGGCCTAGCGTGACACCGGGCGCGCTCATCGTGGGGATGAGCGCGCCAACCTCGAGAAAGGTCCACGACTCGTATGCGCCTCCTCCTCATGGGACCGCCCGGTGCCGGCAAGGGCACCCAGGCCGCCGTCATCGCCGAGCGCTTCGCCGTGCCGGCGATCTCGACCGGCGACATCTTCCGGGCCCACGTCGCCCAGCAGACCGAGCTGGGGCTGGCGGCCCAGACGTACATGGACGCGGGCGAGTACGTGCCGGACGAGATCACCAACGCGATGGTCGCCGACCGGCTCGCCGGCGGTGACTGCGCGGACGGGTTCCTCCTCGACGGCTACCCGCGTACGCCCCAGCAGGTCGACGAGCTCGACGGGATCCTGGAGCTCGCCGGCGCCGGGCTCGACGCGGTGGTCCTGCTCGAGGCCGATACCGGCGAGCTCGTGGGCCGGCTCCTGGCCCGGTCTCGGGAGCAGGGCCGCGCCGACGACACCGAGCCGGTCATCCGCCGCCGGCTCGAGGTGTACGCCGCCGAGACCGGCCCGCTCGCCGACCGCTATGCCGAGCGTGGTCTGCTCACCACGGTGGACGGCCTCGGTCCGGTCGAGGAGGTCACCGATCGGATCCTGGCGGTGCTGAGCTCCGTGCCCGCTCAGCGGGCGGCGACCTCGGCGCCGTAGCGCTCGACGCAGAAGGCCGAGAGGCGCTCGGCCAGTCCGGCGAGCGCCTCGGCGGCGTGGTGCTGCGGGTCCCACGCCGCGTACAGCCTGATCCGCACCGGCCCCGACGGCGCCTCGATGTGCAGGGGCACCAGGCCGAATCGCGGATCGTCGGAGACGACCGCGATCCCGCGGCCCGACGCCGCCAACGCCTGCGCGACCTGGGCGTTGGACACCTCGAGGACGTCGCCGTAGCCCACGGCGGCGTCCTCGACCGCTGTGTCCAGGAGCGGCCGCGGCCGCAGGTCCTCGGTGAGCAGCACCAGCGGCCGCGTCACCAGGTCACGTACGTCCACGGACCCCCGCCCCGCCCACGGGTCGTCGGCCCGGACATAGGCCCACACGGGCAGCACCGCGAGCGCGCGGACCGCCAGCGACCGGCCCGGCGGGCGGGTGACGATCGCCAGGTCGGCGCCGGCGCGGACGGCGGCGACCGCGCCGCGCGGGTCGAGCTCGCGGACCTTCGCGACCGGGTCGTCCGGCCGCAGCGTCGCCAGGAACGGCGCGAGCACGTCGGTGAGCGTCGTGGCCGGCACGGCCAGATGCAGCTCATCGAGCCGACCGGAGGCCAGCACGCCCACGGCGCGCTCGAGGTCGTCCGCGTGCGCGAGCAGGTCGCGGGCGCGGGGGAGGAGGTCCTCGGCCGTCCGGGTCAGCCGCAGCCGCCGACCCTCCCGGGCGAACAGCGGCACGCCCAGGTTGGCCTCGAGCTGGCGCAGCTGCCGTGACAGCACCGGCTGGGTCACGTGCAGCACCTCCGCGGCGCGGGTGGCGGAGCCCGCGTCGGCGGTCGCGACGAAGTAGCGCAGCAGGCGCAGATCCATGCTCACGAGGCATGATTGTAGTAGTCAAAAGGTCTTGGACGACATGTGTCGCGGAGGTCCATGCTGAACCCATGACCGAGCTCACGACCCTCGAACAGTCCCGCCTCCTGCGTACGCCCCTTCCCGGCCCGCGCTCCCAGGAGCTCATGCGCCGCAAGGTCGCGGCCGTGAGCCAGGGCGTGGCCACCACCCTGCCCGTCTTCGCCGCCCGCGCGGCCGGCGGGATCGTCGAGGACATCGACGGCAACCGCTTCATCGACCTCGGCTCCGGCATCGCCGTGACCACCGTCGGCTCCAGCGCCGCCAAGGTGGTCGACGCGGTCTCCGAGCAGGTCGCCGCCTTCACGCACACCTGCTTCATGGTCACGCCCTACGAGGGCTACGTGGCCGTCGCCGAGCAGCTCGCCCGGCTCACCCCGGGCGACCACGAGAAGCGCACCGCGCTGTTCAACTCCGGCTCCGAGGCTGTCGAGAACGCGGTCAAGATCGCCCGCTCGTTCACGGGCAAGGACGCGGTCGTGGTCTTCGACCACGCCTACCACGGGCGCACCAACCTCACCATGGCCATGACGGCGAAGAACATGCCCTACAAGCACGGCTTCGGACCGTTCGCCGGCGAGGTCTACCGGGCCCCGATGTCCTACCCGTTCCGCGACGGCGACGAGATCGACGGCAAGCTGGCGGCGGCCCGGGCGACCTCCCAGATCGAGACGCAGGTCGGGGCCGAGAACCTCGCCGCCGTCGTGATCGAGCCGATCCAGGGTGAGGGCGGCTTCATCGTCCCGGCGCCGGGCTTCCTCGCCGCGCTGGCGGAGTGGTGCCGCGCCAACGACGTGATCTTCGTGGCCGACGAGGTGCAGTCCGGCTTCGGCCGCACCGGCACCTGGTTCGCCGTCGAGCACGACGGCGTCGTCCCCGACCTCGTGGTCAGCGCCAAGGGCATCGCCGGCGGCCTGCCGCTCTCCGCGGTCACCGGCCGCGCCGACGTCATGGACGCCGTCCACCCCGGCGGCCTCGGTGGCACCTACGGCGGCAACCCGCTCGCCTGCGCCGCCGCGCTGGCCGTGATCGAAACCATCGAGACCGAGGACCTGCTCACCCGGGCCCGCGAGATCGAGACGCGCCTCGTCGGTCGGCTCCGTGAGCTGCAGAAGAGCGACCCGCGCATCGGCGACGTACGTGGCCGGGGCGCGATGATCGCCGCCGAGTTCGTCGACCCCGCCACCGGCAACCCCGACGGCGCGGTCGCCAAGGCCGTCGCCGCCTACGCCCACGGCCAGGGTGTCCTCACCCTGACGTGCGGCACCTGGGGCAACGTCATCCGCTTCCTGCCGCCGCTGAGCATCTCCGACGAGCTGCTCGACGACGCCCTGGACGTACTCGCGGCGGGGCTGGAGCAGGCGTCGTGACGGCCACGCTCGAGAGGCCGGAGTCGACCGAGGCCAGCGTCCTCGACGACGCCCGGGCGCAGCTCGCCCAGGCCGTCGGCGTGCTGGGCCTCTCGCCGGACGTGCACGCGATGCTGGCCGAGCCCCGCCGGGAGGTGAGCGTCAGCATCCCGCTGCGCCGCGACGACGGCTCGGTGGAGGTGCTGCGCGGCTACCGCGTCCAGCACAACTACTCGCGTGGCCCCGGCAAGGGCGGCGTACGCTTCGACGCCCGCGTCGACCTGGACGAGGTCCGCGCGCTGGCGATGTGGATGACCTGGAAGTGCGCGCTGCTCGACGTCCCCTACGGTGGCGCGAAGGGCGGCGTACGTGTCGACCCGCGCAACTACAGCACGGGCGAGCTGGAGCGGATCACCCGGCGCTACACCTCCGAGATCGCGCCGCTGATCGGGCCGAACCAGGACATCCCGGCCCCCGACGTCGGCACCGACGAGCAGACCATGGCGTGGATGATGGACACCTACTCCGTCGGTCGTGGCCACACCGTCCTCGGCGTGGTGACCGGCAAGCCGATCTCGGTCGGCGGGTCGCTGGGCCGGGCCGGCTCCACCTCGCGCGGCGTGGTGGCGGTCGCCGTCGAGGCCCTGCGTCACGTCGGCATCGACGCCGAGGGCGCCACCGCCGCCGTGCAGGGCTTCGGCAAGGTGGGCCGTGGAGCTGCCCGCTTCCTGGCCCGCGAGGGCGTCCGCGTGCTCGCGGTCAGTGACGTCAACGGCGCGGTGCACCACGCGGACGGCCTCGACATCGCGGCGCTCGAGGCGTACGTCGACGCGACCGGCAGCGTCGTGGGCTTTCCCGGCGGCGCCCCGGTCGAGAGCGAGGAGGTCCTCACCGCTGACGTGGACCTGCTCGTCCCGGCCGCGGTCGAGGGTGTCATCCACGCGGGCAACGCCGCCCAGGTGCGTGCTCGGGTCGTCGCCGAGGGCGCCAACGGCCCGGTGACCACGGCCGCCGACGAGGTGCTGGCGGCGAACGGCGTCCTGGTCGTCCCCGACATCCTCGCCAACGCGGGTGGTGTGGTCGTGTCCTACTTCGAGTGGGTCCAGGCGAACCAGTCCTACTGGTGGAGCGAGGCCGAGGTCGACGAGCGCCTCGTCGAGCGGATGATCCGTGCCTGGAACGACGTTCTCGCCTACGCCACCGACAACCAGCTGTCCCTGCGCCTGGCGGCCACGTGCATGGCCGTCGAGCGCGTCTACCGAGCCCACGAAGTGAGAGGCCTCTACCCGTGACCGACCTGACCACCCGCCCCGAGACCACCTACCTCGACGCGCTCGACCCGGGCAACGGTGTCCTCGTCGGCGGCCGCTGGACCCCGGGGGCTGCCGGCGTCTTCACCGTGGAGAACCCCGCCACCCGTGAGGTCGTCGCCGACGTCGCCGACGGCACCACCATGGACGCGACCGCGGCCGTCGACGCGGCCGTAGCGGCGCTCCCCGCATGGTCGGCGCTTCCGCCGCGGACCCGCAGCGAGCTGCTCACCCGCGTACGCGACCTGATGCTGCGCGACGCCGACGACCTCGCCGCCCTGATCGCGCTGGAGAACGGCAAGTCCCTCACCGACGCCCGGGGGGAGGTGGGCTATGCCGCCGAGTTCTTCCGCTGGTACGCCGAGGAGGCCGTGCGCCCGCACGGCGACTTCGGATCGTCGCCGGCCGGCGGCACCCGCACCATCGTCACCCACAAGCCGGTCGGCGTGGCAGCCCTCGTGACGCCGTGGAACTTCCCGGCCGCGATGGCGACGCGCAAGATCGCCCCGGCCCTCGCGGCCGGCTGCACGGTCGTGCTCAAGCCTGCCTCCGAGACGCCGCTGACGGCGCTCGCGATCGCCCGGCTGATGGCCGAGGCGGGCGTGCCCGACGGCGTCGTCAACGTCGTCCCCGGCCAGGACGCTGCCGGCATCGTCAGCACCTGGCTCGCCGACCCGCGGGTCCGCAAGATCTCCTTCACCGGCTCGACCGGCGTCGGCCGCGTCCTGCTCCGCCAGGCCGCCGACCGGGTCGTGAACACCTCGATGGAGCTCGGCGGCAACGCGCCGTTCGTGGTGATGTCCTCCGCGGACGTCGAGGCGGCGGTCGAGGGCGCGATGGTCGCCAAGTTCCGCAACGGGGGACAGGCCTGCACCGCCGCCAACCGGATCTACGTCCACGCCGACGTAGCTTCGGAGTTCACCAAGCGTCTCGGTGCCGCCGTCGAGGCGCTGAAGGTCGGCCCCGCCGACCAGGGCAGCGACATCGGCCCGCTCATCTCCGCCAAGGCGTACGCCACCGTCACCGGCCTCGTCGACGCCGCCGTGGCCGCGGGCGCCGTGATCGCCCACCGCGCCGAGGTGCCCGACTCGGAGGGCTACTTCTACGCGCCGACGGTCCTCACCGGCGTACCGGCCGACTCGCCGCTGCTGCGCGAGGAGATCTTCGGCCCGGTGGCTCCGATCGTGGTCTGGGACGACACCGAGGAGATGCTGGCCTCGGTCAACGACACCGAGTTCGGCCTCGCGGCGTACGTCTTCGGCGAGCTGGGCGAGGCGCTGCACGTGGCCGAGCGGATCGACGCCGGGATGGTGGGGGTCAACCGCGGTCTCGTCTCCGACCCGTCGGCGCCGTTCGGCGGCGTGAAGCAGAGCGGCATCGGGCGCGAGGGCGCGCGGGTCGGCCTGGAGGAGTACCTCGAGACGCAGTACCTCAGCGTCGCCTGGTGACGGCGCCTGTGGTGATTGGCGTCACGTAGGCCCTTTCCATGATGATGTGACCCAGGCCACCCGCACACCATGCGGGTGGTTCCTCGGGACAGCCTCACCCCGGCGGTCCCGGCAAACACTCCAGACGGACCACCAGTGCCGCCCGGCAGATTGAGGAGTCACCCCTATGACCGCAGTGTTCGAGCCTGGGACATCGTTCGAGGCCTACGACCTGGCCGACCGCTACCGCGTCGGAGCCGGACCCGTGCTGCTGACCGGGATCCAGGCGATCGCGCGGATGCTCGTCGAGCAGCGAGCCCTCGACCAACGCCGCGGCCTGCGGACCGGCACCTTCATCTCCGGCTACCCGGGCAGCCCGCTCGGTGGTCTCGACCAGCTCCTGCTGGGGCTGCCGAAGGAGATGGCCGACGCCGACATCACCGTGGTGCCGGGCCTCAACGAGGAGCTCGCCGCGACCGCGGTGTGGGGTTCGCAGTCGGCGGTCACCCTCGACACCGAGCGCTACGACGGCGTGACCGGCGTCTGGTACGGCAAGGGCCCCGGCGTCGACCGGGCTCTGGACGCGATGCGCCACGCCAACATGTACGGAGCCCACCCCAGCGGCGGCATGCTGATGCTGGTCGGCGACGACCCGGCGGCGAAGTCGTCCACCGTTCCGGCGGTCAGCGAGCGCACCCTGGCGAGCCTCGGCATCCCGGTGCTGTTCCCGCGCAACGCTTCCGAGATCGTCGAGTACGGCATGGAGGGCATCGCCCTCTCCCGTGCCTCGGGCTGCGTGGTCGCGCTCAAGATCGTCGCCGACGTCGCCGACGGCGCCTGGGTGGTCAACCCGGAGATCGGCGTCCTCGACCCGGTCGTGCCGAAGACCGAGTGGGAGGGCGTCCCCTACACCTACGAGCCGACCAAGATCGAGCTCTTCCCGGACCGGATCGTCGGTGCGGAGGCCAAGCTCTACGGTCCGCGGATGAACGTCGTCAAGGCGTACGCCGCGGAGAACCACCTCAACCGGATCGAGGTCAAGGCGCCGAACGCCAAGGTCGGCATCGTCGCCTCCGGCTCCTGCTACGACTCGATGCGCCAGGGATTGAAGGACCTCGGCCTCGACCACGACGACCTGATGGCCGCCGGCATCCGGGTGCTGCGGCTGGGCATGATGTGGCCGGTCGAGCCGACCATCGTGTCGACGTTCGCGGAGGGGCTCGACGAGATCATCGTCGTCGAGGACAAGACCTCCTTCATCGAGCAGGGCATCCGCGAGATCCTCTACGGCGAGCCCGCCGCCCCGGTCATCGTCGGCAAGAAGGACCGCGCCGGCGTCCCGCTGGTGCCGCTCGACGGCGAGCTGACCGCCGGCCGCCTGCTCGCGCCGCTGCGCCGCGCGCTGAAGGGCTATGCCGACCTGAAGCCGGCCGGCCCCGCCCGGATCGACCTGCCGCTGCTGTCGACCTCGCGCACGCCGTACTTCTGCTCCGGCTGCCCTCACAACCGCTCGACCGCGCTCCCCGAGGGGAGCCTGGGCGGCGGTGGCATCGGCTGCCACACCCTGGTCACCGCCTCGCAGCGTGAGGACAGCGCCGTCGTCGGCATCACCCAGATGGGTGGCGAGGGCTCGCAGTGGATCGGGCAGGCGCCCTACAGCCACGCTGGCCACACCTTCCAGAACGTCGGCGACGGCACCTTCTTCCACTCCGCGCAGCTGGCGATCCAGGCGTGCGTCGCGGCCGGGGTCA
The DNA here is from genome assembly GCF_042798075.1 of Nocardioides sp. NPDC057772. Lineage (NCBI taxonomy): Bacteria > Bacillati > Actinomycetota > Actinomycetes > Propionibacteriales > Nocardioidaceae > Nocardioides > Nocardioides sp. NPDC057772. Next base: position 3,459 of record NZ_JBHVKN010000156.1, on the reverse strand, counting down.
ACATCACCTACAAGCTGCTCCACAACGACGTCGTCGCGATGACCGGTGCCCAGAAGCGCCAGGGCGAGGTCGCGATGGAGCAGCTGACCCACAAGCTGATGAACGAGGGCGTCAAGGCGATCATCGTGGTCGCCGACGAGCCCAAGCGCTACCGTCGCGCCAGCTTCCCCGCAGGCGTACGTCTGTGGCACCGCGACCGCCTCGACGAGGCCCAGCGCGACCTGCGCGAGATCGAGGGCGTGACCGTGCTGATCTACGACCAGCACTGTGCCGCCGACGCGCGCCGTCAGCGCAAGCGCGGCAAGCTCGAGCCCCGCAACACCCGGATCGTGATCAACGAGGCCGTCTGCGAGGGCTGCGGCGACTGCGGCGTGAAGTCCAACTGCCTCTCCGTGCAGCCGGTCGAGACCGAGCTGGGCCGTAAGACCCGCATCGACCAGACCTCGTGCAACACCGACTACACCTGCGTCGAGGGGGAGTGCCCCTCGTTCATGGCCGTCGAGACCGACCCGAAGGTGAAGACCGCGAGGAAGGCGACCCCCGAGCCGCCGAAGGTCGCCGACCCGGGCTACGACGAGCTGGACCGCACCTACGGCGTCTTCATGGCCGGCATCGGCGGCACCGGCATCGTCACCGTCAACCAGGTGCTCGCGACCGCCGCCCTCCGTGCCGGCTACGGGGTCGAGTCGCTCGACCAGGTCGGGATGAGCCAGAAGGCCGGTCCGGTGACCGGTCACCTGCGCTTCGGCCCGGGCACGATCGATCCCTCCAACCGGGTCACCCCGGGCTCGGCCGACGCGCTGCTCGGCTTCGATCTGCTCACCCTCGCCGAGGGCAAGAACCTCGCCTACGGCGACCCGTCGCGCACCCGCGCGGTCGTGTCGACGTCGAAGACGCCGACGGGCCCGATGGTCTACGACAAGGACATCGCCTACCCGGCCGACGACGAGCTGCTCACCCGAGTCAACGGGGCGACGTCCTCGCTGCGTGCCTTCGACGCGCTCTCCGCCGCGGACACGCTCTTCGGCAACACCGCCGCGGCCAACTTCCTGCTGGTCGGCGCCGCCTACCAGGCCGGCGCCCTCCCGATCCCGGCCGAGGCGATCGAGGAGGCCATCGGCATCAACGGTGTCGCGGTCAGCGCCAACGTCGCCGCGTTCCGCTGGGGCCGTGCCTCGGTGGCCGCGCCGGAGGAGTTCGCCAAGGTCACCGGCACCGCCACCGCGCCGGTCGAGGAGATCGTCGTCCCGGCGCTCGACGAGGCGACGTTCGACGGTGAGGTGCGCCGCCTCGCGGAATACCGTGCCCCGAAGCTCGTCGCCTTCCAGAACCAGCAGACCGCTCGCGACTACGTCGAGGTCGTCGACCGGATCTGGAACGCCGAGCGTGCGGTCACCGACGACACCCACTTCTCCGAGGCGGTCGCCCGCTACCTGTTCAAGCTCACCGCCTACAAGGACGAGTACGAGGTCGCCCGCCTGCTCACCGCTCCGGCCGCCCTCGACGGCGTCCGTGCCGAGGTCCAGGGCAAGATCAGCTTCAAGCTGTCCCCGCCGGTGTTCGGGGCGATCCTGAAGGGCCGCAAGATGACCTTCGGCCCGCGCTCCCACTTCATGCTCCGCCTGCTGGCGACCATGAAGTTCCTCCGCGGCACGGTCCTCGACCCCTTCGGTCGTGCCCACGTACGCCGCACCGAGCGCGCCCTCCTCGCGCACTACACCGAGCTCGTCACCGGCCTCGCCGCGGACCTCACCGAGGAGTCCTACGCCCGGGCCGTCCGTCTCGCGGAGCTCCCGGACATGGTGCGGGGCTACGAGAACGTGAAGATGCGCAACGTCGAGGCCTACCGCAAGGCGCTCGCCGCCGAGGGGATCGACCTGACGGTCTAGAGCACATCGAACGCCTCAGCCAGCCTCGACCGCGCTCCGGCGCTGTCGAGGCTGGCGTCTGTCCGGCGGACGTTGTCGGCCGAGACGCAGGCCTGCCGAAGGAGACGCGCGGACCCCTGACCGGCACGAGAATGTTGACGTTCACATCGGCGGGTCATTAGCGTCCGGTGCCGATGTGATGTCGTTCACACGGCATGCTCGGTCCCTGCCGAAGGAGCTCCTATGCGCACCTCGATCACCCGCCGTTCCGTTCTCGTCTCCGGTGCCGCAGCCGGGGCCTCGGCACTGCTGGGCACGCCCGCGGCCAGCGCCGCCGTGAACGCCTCGAGCGCCGGGGGCGGGGCATGGGTGACACCGGTCGCCGAGGTGCTCGACGGCGGCGAGCAGGTCACGTCGCTGCGGATCTCGTCGGCCGCCTTGGCCCGTGCGGAGCGGTCGTCGCTCACGGCGAATACGTTCGCGGTGCACGTCGCGGCCACCAACCCGCTGACCGGCGGGGTCGCTTACGAGCAGGACCGCGTGGTCAGCGCTGCAGGCTGGTCCCGCCGTGACGAGGTCACCCTGAAGCTCCAGCATGGCTGGGGGGTCGCCGGCGGGGGCACGCTGAGCTATATGGGGGCCTACGGGCGAAACGTCCTCCTGGACCTCGACTACACGGTCACCCAGGTCGAGCCTCTGCAGGGCGCCGCGGGGAGCGGTCGGATCGTGATCGACTCCTTCCGGCAGGGCCGCCTGTCCGACCGAGAGGTCGACGCGTTCGGCCATCATGCGACCGCGTCCGGCCTGAACTACCGGTTGTTCTCGCCCGCAGGGGCCGGCGGCCCCGACGGTGCGGCGCTCGTCGTGTGGCTGCACGGTGGCGGTGAGGGAGGCCTGCTCAACGACGGCTACGACTACTACGACAACGAGACGCAGCTGCGTGCCAACCGGGGTGCGCTCGGGTTCACCACACCGGAGGCGCAGGCTCACTTCGGCGGTGCGTACGTGCTCGCGCCGCAGTCGACGTCCGCCTGGATGCTGGACGGTGACCGATTCGCGCCTCTCGTGATGGAAGCGATCGAGGAGGTCGTCGCGACCCGCCGGATCGACCGGCGAAGGATCCACGTGGTCGGCTGCTCCAACGGTGGCTACATGTCGCTCAAGATGGTCGCCGAGCATCCGGACGTGTTCGCGACCTCGACCCCGATCTGCTGTGGCATCGGTGCACGCGACGGGTCGAGCACCTACTTCATCTCCGACGCCGAGCTCGAGGCGATGTCGACACCGACATGGTTGGTCGCCTCCGCCGACGACACCACGCTGAACTCCCAGGCGAACACCGTCTATGCCCACGAGCGGATCGACGGCTCGATCATGAGCCTCTACGACCGGGTCACCTGGGACGGCAACACCTTCCCCGGCCACTGGTCGTGGATCTACGTCGCGCGCAACGACCCGAGCCACGACGGCCGGAGCATCTGGGAGTGGATGGCGACGACGAATCGGTGACCGGCTGCGTCCGGGGCGAGCTCGTCTAGAGCACGCCGAACGCCTCTGCCAGCCTCGACTGCGCTCCGGCGCTGTCGAGGCT
>NZ_JBHVKN010000155.1:0-12062 GCF_042798075.1 Nocardioides sp. NPDC057772 | reverse complement strand
ATCTCGAACCTGCACAAGGCGCCGCTGTCGTCTTTGGAGGCGCTCGCGCCCCGGTGACGCGCGGGCGTACGGGCGAGGACGGTCAAGTCACCGACCTCACCCTGAGCGCCTACCTCGCCGAGCGCGTCTTCGGCGACATCGATCTCGAGGTCGTCGAGCCGGACGCCGCCGACCTCGCCGGATTCCAGACCTACCTGGCGAGCTACGAGGCCGGCCTCGACATCGAGCGTGCCGCCGTGGCCTCGCTCACCACCGCTGAACCAGACACCGAAGGAGACCAGTGATGACGGGCGTCCCCACCGCTCTTCGCGCCGCCGTCGACGCCGCCAAGGAGCGGGTCGCCGCGCTCCACGCCGAGCTGCCCCGCTGGGAGCTGGTCGTGTGGACCGCCGGGAACGTCTCCGAGCGGGTGCCGAACCCCGACGGCGAGGACCTGCTGGTCATCAAGCCGTCCGGAGTGGCCTACGAGGACATCACCGCCGAGGCGATGGTCGTGTGCGACCTGGCCGGCAACCTCGTCGAGGGCGAGCGGTCGCCGTCCTCGGACACCGCCGCCCATGCGTACGTCTATTCCTCCATGCCCGAGGTCGGGGGAGTGGTCCACACCCACTCCACCTACGCCACGGCCTGGGCGGCCCGAGGCGAGGAGATCCCCTGCGTGCTCACGATGATGGCCGACGAGTTCGGCGGACCGATCCCGGTCGGCCCGTTCGCGATCATCGGCGACGACTCCATCGGCCGCGGCATCGTGGAGACCCTGCGGGAGTCACGCAGCCCGGCCGTGCTGATGCGCAACCACGGCCCGTTCACCATCGGCAAGGACGCCCGCGCCGCGGTCAAGGCCGCGGTGATGTGCGAGGAGGTCGCCCGCACCGTGCACATCGCGCGCCAGCTCGGCCAGCCGCTGCCGATCGACCAGCGCCACGTCGACTCCCTCTACGACCGCTATCAGAACGTCTACGGCCAGCACTGAGCCATGCCCTCGACGCCTCAGCACACCCACGTCAGCACTGGAAGGACCCCCACATGAGCAAGCCCATCGCGCCCAAACCCTATGGCGACCGCGAGGTCTGGTTCTTCACCGGCAGCCAGGACCTCTACGGCGAGGAGACCCTTCGTCAGGTGGCCGAGCAGTCCCAGGAGGTCGCCCGAGCCCTCGACGCGTCGGACGACGTACCGGTGAAGGTCGTGTGGAAGCCCGTCCTGAAGGACTCCGCGGCGATCCGCCGGGCGATGCTCGAGGCCAACTCCGACGACAACGTCCTCGGCGTCATCACCTGGATGCACACCTTCAGCCCGGCCAAGATGTGGATCACCGGCCTGGATGCGCTCCAGAAGCCGCTGCTGCACCTGCACACCCAGGCCAACGTCGAGCTCCCCTGGTCGGAGATCGACATGGACTTCATGAACCTCAACCAGGCCGCCCACGGCGACCGGGAGTACGCCTACATCGCCACCCGCCTCGGCGTCGCCCGCACCACCGTGGTCGGCCACGTCTCGAACCCGGCGGTCACGCGCCGCGTCGGCACCTGGGTCCGCGGTGCCGCCGGCTGGGCCGCCACCCACGGGCTCAACCTGGTCCGCTTCGGCGACAACATGCGCAACGTCGCGGTCACCGAGGGCGACAAGACCGAGGCCGAGCTGCGCTTCGGCGTCTCGGTCAACACCTGGGGCGTCAACGACCTCGTCGCCGCCGTCGAGGCCGTGGCCGAGGACGCGGTGGACGCGCTCGTCGCCGAGTACGAGGACCTCTACGACGTCGTGCCCGAGCTGCGCCGTGGCGGCGAGCGCCACGAGTCGCTGCGCTACGCCGCCCGCCAGGAGATCGCCATGGAGGCGTTCCTGGTGGAGCGCGACGCGAAGGCGTTCACCACCAACTTCGAGGACCTCGGCGGCCTGCGCCAGCTCCCCGGCATCGCCGTGCAGCGGCTGATGAGCAAGGGCTACGGCTTCGGTGCCGAGGGCGACTGGAAGACCGCCGTCCTGGTGCGGGCCGCGAAGGTGATGGGGGAGGGGCTGCCCGGCGGCGCGTCGCTGATGGAGGACTACACCTACGACCTCACCCCTGGCGCGGAGCTGATCCTCGGTGCCCACATGCTCGAGATCTGCCCCTCGCTGACCACCTCCACCCCGCGCGTGGAGATCCACCCGCTCGGGATCGGCGGCCGCGAGGACCCGGTCCGGATGGTCTTCGACGCCGACTCGGTCGAAGGTGCTGTGGTCGTGTCCCTCGCCGACATGCGCGATCGGTTCCGCCTGACCGCCAACGTCGTCGACGTCGTACCCCCGACCCAGGCCCTGCCCAACCTGCCGGTCGCGCGCGCCGTCTGGTCCCCACGCCCCGACTTCGCCACCTCGGCCGAGGCCTGGCTGACCGCCGGCGGCGCCCACCACACGGTGATGTCGACCGCCGCCGGGATCGAGGCCTTCGAGGTCTTCGCCAACATCGCCCGCACCGAGCTGCTGGTCATCGACGAGTCGACCACCCGCCGCGGCTTCGCCGACCAGGTGCGCTGGAACCAGGTGTTCTACCGGGTCGCCCAGGGGCTGTGACGCGTCAGCCGGCGTCGTGGATCCGGTAGCGCCCGAAGAGCCGCGTCAGCGGTCCCGGTAGCCACCAGTTCGCGTCGCCGGCCAGCCGCATGAACGCCGGGACCAGGATCCCGCGGATGATGGTGGCGTCGGCCAGCACCGCGATGGCGGTGCCGATGCCGACCATCTGCAGGTACATCACTTCGCCGGTGGCGTAGACCGCGAACGAGACGGCCAGGGTGAACGCGGCGGCGGTGATGAGCGGGGCGCTGCGCTGCAGCCCGGTGAGCACGGCCGTACGGTTGTCGCCGGTCTGGTCGTAGACCTCCCGGATGCGGGAGACCATGAAGACCTCGTAGTCCATCGAGAGCCCGTAGACCACGCAGAACATCAGCAGCGGGAACGCCGGGTCGAGGGTGCCGATCGGAGTGAACCCGAGCGCTCCGTCGAGGAAGCCGTCCTGGAAGACAAGGGTGAGCACGCCGAACATCACCCCGACCGAGAGCAGGTTGAGCAGCGTGGCCTTGAGCGGGATCAGCAGGGAGCCGCTGCACAGGAAGAGCAGCACGAAGGTCACCACCAGGAGCAGCGCCCCGATGAGCGGCAGCCGGTCGACGAGCGCGTCGCGGAAGTCGACGAGCTGGGTCGGGTAGCCACCGACGAGATGCTCGCCGAACGGGCTGGGGAGAGCGCGTACGTCGCCAACCAGGTCGTCGGCGACGCCGTCGGCCAGCGCGGTGCGCTCGGGGACGGCCTCGATCCGTTGGTCTCCGTCGGTCGAGGTCAGCCGCGGGTCGGCGGGCCCGATGCGGCGGCCGTCGGCGTAGGTTCCGGCCGGCGAGCCGACCTGGGCGATGTCGTCGTGTCGGGAGAGCTCGGCGGCGTACGTCGCGATCTCCTCGGGCGTGGCACGGGCGTCGGCCGCCGCGGGAAGGATCTGGAGGGCGTCCTGCGGCTCGGCCGGGAACTCCTCGCGCAACTGGTCATAGGCATCACGCACCGAGTGGGCGGCGGGGAGCACCCGCTCGTCGGGTACGCCGATCCGCAGCCCGAGCGCGGGGGAGGCGAGCGCGAGCAGCAGCACGAGCGCGACGCCGCCCCAGGCGAGCGGCCGGCGCATCACGCGGCTGCCGAGCCGGTGCCAGCGCCCCGCTTCGACCGGAGCCGGCTGCGGGACGGCGACCCCGCGGCGCGCCCAGCGCTCGCCGATCATGGCCAGCGCGGCGGGCAGGATGACCAGTGCGCCGAGACCGGCGGTGAGGACGGCGAAGATGCCGGCCCACGCGAAGGAGCGGAGGAAGTCGAACGGCAGGATCAAGAGCACGGCCATGGCGGCGGCGACCGTTGCGCCGCTGAAGATCACCGTCCGTCCCGACGTACGCAGAGACTCCCGCAAGGCGTCCTCGACTCGCGCGCCCCGCCCCAGCGCCTCGCGGAACCGCGAGATCACGAAGAGGCTGTAGTCCACGCCCAGGCCGATGCCCATCACCAAGGTGATGTTGGCGGCGAAGGTCGCGATCTCGACGGCTCCGGTGAGCAGCCGCAACCCGGCGAGAGTGGCGACGACGGAGAAGAGCCCGATGCCGAGGGTCAGCAGTGCCGACGAGAGACGGCGGTAGATCACGACCAGGAGAATGAGCATGAGCGGCAGGATGATCACCTCCGCGCGCAGGAAGTCGGCTGTCGCCTGCTCGCTGATCTGGGTCGAGGCTGCTTCGGAGCCGGCAACGCGCACCTCGATCGGGCCGCTGCTGCGCGTGTAGTCCGGGATGTAGCCGGCGATCGCCTCTCGCGCGCTGGTCGCGTCGCCGGTGACATGAGCGAGGATGAGACCCGAGGCGCGGTCCGTGCTGGTCAGCGTCGGGTCAGGCGCCGGCGCAGACCAGTAGGACCAGACATCTCCGACGGCCTTCTCGCCGGCGAGCTCGGCCTCCACGGCTTTCGCCGCCTGGGCGATCTCCGGGTCGTCGACGGTTCCGCGGGGCGCCGTGACGAGCAGGATGAGATTGGCATTGCCGGTGTCGAAGCGGTCGAGGAGCTCGGTCTGGGCGCGCACCGACTCGGTGCCGGCCGCCTCCCAGCGGCTGAGCACGAAGGAGGACATGGCGCCGGCGGCGAGTGCGGTCAGGGCGAGGGTCGTCACGACCGCAGCGACAAGCACGCTGCGACGCCGACGGTGGATGAGGCTTGCGAGCGTCTCGAGACGGGACGTACGCGAGCCGGTGTCGGGGGCGGAAGGTTCGAGGTATGTTTGCGAGTGAGTGCTCACAATTCGAAAATACGAGAGGTGACTCGTAAATGCAAGAGGCTTCGGCCCGCCCTGTCCGCAAACGCCAGGCCAGGGGGGAGCGGCGGATCCAGCAGATCCTGCACGCCGCCGCGACGGTCTTCGCCGAGAAGGGATACGACGCCACCTCGACCAACGCGATCGCGACGGAGGCCGGCATCTCCCCGGGCTCGCTCTACCAGTTCTTCGCCAACAAGGACGAGATCGCCCGGGCGCTGTCGGAGTACTACGCCGGTGAGCTCACCCGGCTGCGCGCCGAGACCTTCGATCCGGCCGGAACCGCCGACGCCGACCTCGACGGGCTGGTCGAGTCCACCCTCGCCTCCCTGCTGGAGTTCAACCTGGCCCATCCCGGCTTCAAGGCGCTCTTCGCCCGTACTGACATGCCCGCGTCGCTGCGTGAAGCCGTCGCGCCGGCGCAGCAGGTCGTACACGCCGGCATCGTCGAGATCCTGGTTCCGCGGTTCCCGGGTCGCTCGGCCGAGGAGGTGGATCTCATCGCCACCGTCGCCATCCAGATCGTGCGCGGGATGACCCCGTTGCTCCTCGACGCACCCGACGAGGCGACCCGCGCTGCCCTGGCGGCGCAGCTGCGGACCGCGGTGCTGTCGTATCTGCGTAGTGCGTAGCGGGCGGCCGCGGGCCGTCGGTTTCCCGCCATGGCGGGAGTGTGGCTCCGCAACCCCGCCCTACCCGTGAGCCAGCACCTTCCGAGGATTCATGACCCCGTCGGGGTCGATCGCCCGCTTGACGGCCCGCAGGAGGTCGACCTCGACACCCGCCTTGTACGCCGCCGCAGCATCCCGCTTGAGCGTCCCGATGCCGTGCTCGGCGGAGATGCTGCCGCCGAGCGCGGTGACGGCGTCGTAGACGATCCGGGTGAGCGCGGGAGCCTCTCGCCTCAGCGCCGCGTCGTCGCCGACGGGGGCGGAGATGTTGTAGTGCAGGTTGCCGTCGCCGATGTGCCCGTACGTCACCAGCCGCAGCCCCGGCAGCGCGTCGAGCAGCCTCGGGCCGACCTCGGCGACGAAGCGGGACATTGCCGTGATCGGCAGGGTGATGTCGTGCTTGAGGGTCGCGCCCTCGCTCTTCTGTGCCTCTGAGACCCCTTCGCGCAGCGCCCACAGCGACTCCCGCTGGGCGGGGCTTCCGGCGACCACGGCGTCCGCGATCAGCCCGGCCTCTGCGGCGGCCTCGAGCGCCGACTCGAGCCGGTCGTCGACGTCGGCGGAGGTGCCGGCGAGCTCGACGAGCCCGTACCACTCGTGCTGCTCGGCGAACGGGTCGCGGGCGCCGGGCAGGTGGGTGAGGACCAGGTCGAGCGCCTGCCGCCCGAGCAGCTCCCAGGTCGTCAGGAGTCCACCGCCCTGGGATCGGAGCAGCGGCAGCAACGCGGTCGCCGCCTCGACCGACTCGAGCGCGACGAAGGCGGTCGCGCGGCGCGGCGTGGCCGGCAGCAGCCGCAGCACGGCCGCCGTGACCACGCCGAGGGTGCCCTCCGAGCCGATGAACAGCTGCTTGAGGTCGTAGCCGGTGTTGTCCTTGCGCAGCGGGCGCAGACCGTCCCAGACCCGGCCGTCGGGGAGCACGACCTCCAGGCCGAGCACCAGTTCGCGCATCATCCCGTAGCGGAGGACCGCGGTGCCGCCGGCGTTGGTCGCGATGGTGCCGCCGATGGTGCACGACCCCTCCGAGCCCAGGGAGAGCGGAAAGAGGCGCCCCGCGGCGACGGCTGCCTCCTGGACGCTCGCCAGCGGCGCACCGGCCTCCACCACGAGGGTGTCGGCGACCGGGTCGACCTCCCGGACCCGCCGCATCCGGCCGAGCGAGAGGACGACCTGGTCGCCGCCGGAGTCGGGTACGCCGCCGCCGACGAGGCCGGTGTTGCCGCCCTGCGGGACGACCCCGACACCGGCCTCCGCGCAGAGTCGAACGGCGGTCGCCACCTCGGAGGTCGAGGCCGGACGCACCACCGCGAGGGCGGTGCCGGTGAAGACGCCGGTCCAGTCGGTGACGTACGCGGCCATGTCTGCGGGGTCGGTCAGCACGGCACTCTCGCCGAGGGCGGCGCGCAGGTCGTGGACGAGGTCGGTCATCGGGTTCTCCTCGGGTCGGTGGGGGAGTCGGTCATGCCGACCGCAGACGTACGTGCTCGGGGCCGATCGCCGCGATGTCGGGGGTGCCGAGCAGGCACATCGCCCGCCGCAGCTCCTCGACCAGCAGGGTCAAGGTGGCGTCGACCCCCTGCTGCCCGCCGACCATCAGGCCGTAGAGATAGGGGCGGCCGATCATCACGCCACGGGCGCCGAGGCCGAGAGCCGCCGCGACGTCGCCGCCGGAGCGGACGCCGGAGTCGACGTACACCTCGGTCCGGTCGCCGACCGCGTCGACCACTGCCGGCAGCAGCTCGAGCGGCACCGGTGCCCGGTCGAGCTGGCGGCCACCGTGGTTGGAGAGCACCAGGGCGTCGGCGCCGGCCTCGACGCAGGTGACCGCGTCGGCGACCGAGAGCACCCCCTTGACCACCACCGGGCCGTCCCAGTGCTCCTTGAGCCAGCCGATGTCCGCGGGCCGGATCGCCTGCTCGCGCAGCTCGTTCGACATGCCCCACCGGCCGTGGTGCGACCCCTCGGGGAAGGTCGCGAACCGCAGCGGCTCGGTCGTCAGGATGTTGGCGACCCAGCCGGGGTGGCGCGCCATGCCCGCGAACGTACGCAGGCTCAGCTGTGGCGGGATCGCGAAGCCGTTGAGCTTGTCCTTGCGCTTCATCCCGGTCACGGTCGTGTCGATGGTCAGCATCAGCGCCTCGTAGCTCTGAGACGCCGCCTCGGCAAGGTGCTCGAGCGTCACAGAACGGTCCTTCATCAGGTAGACCTGGAACCAGTTGCGTCCCTGCGGCGCCGCGGCCGCGACGTCGGTGATGGAGGTCGTGGCGTACGTCGAGAGCGTGTAGGGGAGCCCTGCGGCGGCCGCCGCGGCAGCGACCGCCCGCTCGCCGGTGTGGTGGCTGAGTCGGGTGTAGCCGGTCGGCGCCAGCACGATGGGTGCCGCCGCCGGACGCCCGAGGATCGAGGTACGCACCTCCGGCTCGGCCACCTGGCCGAAGGCCGTGGGTCGCAGCTCCACGCGGTCGAACGTCTCCCGGTTGCGGCGCATCGCGTGCTCGCCGTCCGAGCCGCCGTACACGTAGTCCCACACCGCCGCCGGCACTCGCCGGCGGGCGGCGCGCTCCAGGTCGTCGACGCTGAGGCAGCGCGCCAGCCGGCGGTCGGCGGCACGCCAGTGGAACGGGCGCGGTCGAAGGAACGGCGCGAGATCGCGCCATCGAGGAACCTGCCGGACGACCTGCTGGACAACCTGCTCGGCAACCTGGGCACTGGCGGTCACGCTCTGGACTCCTCATCACTCATCAGATAAGTTTCGAACTTGTCATACAACTTAGCCCATCGAGGAGCCCTCCGCCATGGCCGCCGACCGCATCACGTCCCTGACCCTGTCCCACGTCGTCCTCCCGCTCGAGAATCCGGTCAGCGACGCCAAAGTGCTCACCGGGCGGCAGAAGCCGCTCACCGAGACCGTGCTGCTCTTCGTCGAGGTGACGACCGAGCAGGGCTTCGAAGGCATGGGCTTCAGCTACTCCAAGCGGGCCGGCGGCCCGGCGCAGTACGCCCATCTCAAGGAGATCGCCCAGGTCGCCATCGGCCAGGACCCCTCCGACATCGCCAAGATCTACGAGTCGCTGATGTGGGCCGGTGCCTCCGTCGGCCGCAGCGGCGTGGCGACCCAGGCCGTCGCCGCCCTCGACGTGGCGCTCTACGACCTCAAGGCCCGGCGCGCCGGCCTGCCGCTGGCCAAGCTGCTCGGCGCCCACCGCGACTCCTGCCGCGTCTACAACACCTCCGGCGGCTTCCTCCAGGCGAGCGTCGAGGAGATCAAGGAGAAGGCCACCGCCTCGCTCGAGGCCGGCATCGGCGGCATCAAGATCAAGGTCGGCCAGCCCGACTGGGCCGAGGACCTGCGCCGCGTCGCCGCGATGCGCGAACACCTCGGCGACACCCCGCTCATGGTCGACGCCAACCAACAGTGGGACCGTGCCCGCGCCCGGCGGATGTGCCGCGAGCTCGAGCAGTTCGACCTGATCTGGATCGAGGAGCCCCTCGACGCCTGGGACGCGGTCGGCCACGCCGACCTGTCGCGTACGTTCGACACGCCGATCGCCACCGGCGAGATGCTGACCTCGGTGCCCGAGCACATGGCGCTGATCGACGCCGGCTACCGGGGCATCGTGCAGCCGGACGCGCCGCGCATCGGCGGGATCACCCCGTTCCTGAAGTTCGCCACGCTCGCCGCTCATGCCGGTCTGGCGCTCGCGCCGCACTACGCGATGGAGATCCACCTGCACCTCGCCGCGGCCTACCCGACCGAGCCGTGGGTCGAGCACTTCGAGTGGCTCAACCCGCTCTTCGAGGAGCGCATCGACATCCACGACGGTCAGATGTGGGTGCCGGACCGCCCGGGTCTCGGCTTCACGCTCAGCGACCAGATGCGCAAGCTCACCGTGGAGACGGCTAAGTTCACGGCATGACTCTCAGCACCGGGCTCGCCGACCGCGTCGTCTCCGGGATCAAGGACCAGATCCTCGCCGGAGACCTCGCTCCGGGGGCGAAGCTGCCCTCGGAGTCCGACCTCGTGGCCACCTACGGGGTGTCGCGGACGGTGGCGCGTGAGGCGGTCACCCGGCTGCGCGCCGAGGGCCTGGTCGAGACGTTCCAGGGCCGCGGCTCGTTCGTCCTGGCGGTTCCGGCGCCCTCGCCGTTCGCGCTGGAGTCCTCCGCGATCCGTACGCAGCACGACGTGCTCGACATGGTCGACTTCCGGCTCGGCGTGGAGTGCGAGGCGGCGGCCCTGGCCGCCGCCCACCTCGACGAGCAGGGTGCGCGCTCGATCGAGGAGGCGCTCGCCGCGCTGGCCGCCGCGCATCCCGACGGCGCGGTGGAGGCCGATTTCGCCTTCCATCGTGCCGTCGCGGCCGCGACCGGCAACCGTTTCTACCTCGACCTGATGGACTCGCTGGGTCCGATGATGATCATGCTGCCGCGCACCCGGCTCGGCGACGCCTACTCGCCCAGCGACGCGCTCCACGTCGAGCGGGTGCAGCGCGAGCACGACAACATCGCCGCCGCGATCCTCTCCCGCGACGCCGACACCGCCCGGGCAGCCATGCGAGTCCATCTGGGCAGCACCCGCCGGCGCTTGCAGCAGTGACTCCGTGGCCGTGACCACATTGCCCTGGCGGGCATCGTGTGAGTCGGCATCGGTATTGGCCGCGGGAGTGTGAGTCTCGTCACGATGGAGGGATGAACTCACCTGCGAAGAAGTCCCCACCGAGCTCGACGCTGAGTCGCCGTCGGCTCGTCCAAGCAGCAGCGGCCGGCCCGCTTCTCGGCGCCGCGAGCGGCGTCGCCGGTCTCACCACCTCGGCCGCGGCGGCCACGTCCACCAGCGCCGAGGGCGTCCGCGACGCGATGCTCCGTGCGGCGACCTACATGGACGAGACGGTCTCCTACGAGGGCGCCTACGTCTGGAGCTACCGTCCCGACCTGTCCCTGACCTGGGGCGAGATGGAGGCCCGGCGCACCATGTGCTGGGTCCAGCCACCAGGCACTCCGACCGTCGGGCACGCCCTGCTCGACGCGTACGTCGCCACCGGCGAGAAGCGCTTCCTGCACGCCGCGCGGCGCACCGGCCGGGCGCTCGTCCGGGCGCAGCGCCCCGAGGGCGGCTGGAACTACATCCACGACTTCGCGGGCCCGAAGTCGTTGCGGCGCTGGTACGAGTCGATCGGGATCAACGGCTGGCGCCTGGAGGAGTTCCAGCACCTCTACGACAACTCGACCTTCGACGACGCCGCCACCTCGACCGCAGGCCAGCTGATCCTGCGCCTGCACCTGCTCGATCCACGTGACCGCGGCTTCCGACGGTCTCTGAACAAGGTGATCGACTTCATCACGGATGCTCAGATCAGCGGAGGCATCGGTGACGGCGGCTGGCCGCAGCGGTGGCCCCTCGACCCGAAGGCGACCACCGAGATGCCGTGGCCGAAGACGCTGCCGTCCTGGCTGCCCGAGGATGCCCGCGAAGGCATGGTCGACGGCGACTACACGCAGCACGTCACCTTCAACGACAACGTCCTCGGCGAGAACATCAAGCTCCTGCTGATGTGCGTCGTCTCCCTGGGCCGGGACGACCTCGTCGACCCGGTGCGCCGGGCGATGGAGTGCGTACGTCGCATGCAGCAGCCCGCACCCCAGGCCGGCTGGGGCCTCCAGCACCTCGCCGAGGACCGGGACGGACGCCCGGCGGGCGCGGTGGCCGCGGGCCGCTCCTACGAACCGCGGGCACTGACCACCCATACCACCCAGACCAACATCGAGCAGCTGTTCACCTACTTCCAGCTCACCGGCGACCGTACGTTCCTCGACGGCGTCCCGGCAGCGCTGGACTGGCTGGCGAGCTGCCGGCTGACCGCGCAGCAGCGGGCGGAGAACCCGCTGATCGCCAGCCGGACGCACCCGACCTTCGTCGAGCCGGGGACCAACCGGGCGCTGTTCGTGCACCGGTTCGGCTCGAACATCAACAACGGCGCGTACTACTACGACCACGACCACCACGACACGCTCAGCCACTACTCCGGTGGGCGCTCGGTGGCGGAGGCGCGGCTGCGGTCCGAGTACGACCGCCTCCGGGCCCTGACCGACACCGAGGTGGCCGACCTGGTGGCCCGCTCCCCGCTCACGCCGGGAGAGCCCTACGACCTGCCGCCGTTCTTCTCGCTGCACGACCTGGGTCTGCTCGAGCTGCTGCGTGGCACCTCCCACGAGGTCGACCGGCCCGACGAGGCCGAGGTCGCGGCGGTCATCGCAGACCTGGGGGAGAAGGGCTACTGGCTCTCCCCGGCCGAGGCGGTCACCAACCCGTTCCGCGGCCCGGGCACCACACACCCGTACGACGGGAAGGCCTACATGAGCAAGCACGTCGGCGACACCTTCGACACCTCGCCCTATCCCTCGAGCAACCCGCCCGCGGTGCCGCCCTACCAGCCGGCCGAGCCGCCCCAGCTGATCAACACCTCCACGTTCGTCGAGAACCTGGGGACGCTGATCCGCGCTGCGGCCTCCTGACCTGCATCGAGAAAAGAGGAACGGGTGGCCCGGCGACCGCCGGACCACCCGTTCCCCATGGG
>NZ_JBHVKN010000154.1:0-12105 GCF_042798075.1 Nocardioides sp. NPDC057772 | reverse complement strand
AGACTCCAACCGGGCGCAGCTGGGCAGCGCGATCGTGCAGCCGGGCGTCTTCGACGGCGGGCAGGACCCGGCGGACCGCATCGCGACGCTGGAGCGGTTCATCACGATCCGACGTGGCCCGCGCGAAGCGCGGGCACACGTCGGCCAGAGGTTCGTGGAGCTGCGGGGAATCGAACCCCGGTCCTCGAGCGCCGTGCCAGGTCTTCTCCGGGTGCAGTCTGTGGGTGGCGTTCTCTCATCCCCGGGGCTCGACACAGACACGTCCCCGACAGGCTCATCCGACTAGTTGTCCCTCATGCCCCGTCGGCATGTGCATGAGGTGAGTCTCCTAGATGACGCCTGGATCCGAGCCGGAGACGGATACTCGGTCAGACGCTTCGATCACCGCAATCAGGCGGCGAGAGCGAAGGAACTGCGCTTAGCGTTGGCAGTTATTGGTTTCCAGCGATCGTTTACGAGATGACGCTGGCTCCTCGACCCGCTTCCCCTGGGAGCAACGTCCCAAGTCGAAACCGATCAGCCCCTTTTGAGTTTTCAACGCCCGCGGTGCAGGCAACAGGACAACACTACAGTCCCCCGAGAACATTCCCCACTCGGTTTATCCCTTCATCCCCTTGAGCTTGCGACCGACCTCGACCTCGGCCTCACGCCGGGCCGTACGCTCGGCGATGGTGTTGCGCTTGTCCCACGACTTCTTGCCCTTGGCGACGCCGATCTCCACCTTGGCGCGGCCGTTGAGGAAGTAGAGGGCGAGCGGGACGACGGTGAGGCCCTTCTCGGCGACCTTGCGCTCGATCTTGTCGATCTCGGCGCGGTGGAGGAGCAGCTTCCGCTTGCGGCGGGCGGCGTGGTTGGTCCAGGTGCCGTTGAGGTATTCGGGGATGTGGATCCCGTGGATCCAGGCCTCGCCACGGTCGATGTCGACGAAGCCGTCGACCAGGGAGGCGCGACCCTCACGCAACGACTTCACCTCGGTGCCCTGCAGGACCATGCCGGCCTCGTAGGTGTCCTCGATGTGGTAGTCGTGCCGCGCCTTCTTGTTCTGCGCGATCATCTTGCGCCCCTGCTCCTTCGCCATTCCTCCATTCTCTCAGGCAGGAGGTCATGACCGCGAAACGTTTAGGGCTCAGCCGCCCCGAAATCAGCCCAGCAGCGGCACCGGGTCGACCGGAGTCCCGTCGCGCAGGATCGTGAAGTGCAGGTGGCAGCCGGTGGACCAGCCGGTGGTTCCGGCGTACGCCACGGTCTCTCCGCGCCCGACGTTCCCCGAACGCCTCGCGTAGCTCGAGATGTGGTTGTAGACGGCGGTGTAGGAGTGCCCGTTGACCTTGCCGAGGTAGAGGTGCAGTCGGTTGCCCCACACGCTCGAGTACGAGGTCGAGATGATCTGCCCGGACTCGATGGCGAGCAGCGGCCGGCCGCACGGCGCGTGGTAGTCGGTGCCGTTGTGCAGCGCGACGTAGCCGTAGATCGGGTGCTTGCGGATGCCGTAGGGCGAGGTGATGTAGGTGTCGGTCACCGGAGGCCCGAAGAGCCCACCGACCGAGCCGACGTTGCGGTCGGTGCCGGAGCCGGCGGAGGCGAGCGCCCGGATCTTCGTACGCAGCGCCGACTCCTCCGCCTCGAGCTTGCGCAGCTCGGCGGCGTCGGCGGCTCGGGCCGCCTCGGCGGACCGCTTGGCGGTGGCCGCCTGCTCGGCCAGGGTGGACAGCTCGGCGGCTGCCGTCGCGGCCTGGTCACGGACCGCGTCGACCTCGGCGACCAGCTCGCGCGCCTTCTTCTCCTTGGCCGCGATCGCGTCGGTGGCCTCCTGCACCTCGGCCTCGCGGACGACGAGCATCGTCTCGGTCGCCTCCATCCGCTGGAGCGTGGCGCTCTGGCCCGCGTTGGCGGCGTCGACGTACGTCTGCTGGCGCATCAGGTCCTCGACGGAGCCGCCGGAGAGCAGGGCGGCCGCCTGGGCCAGTCGCGGGTCTCCGCCGGTGAACCGGCTCAAGATCTCGTCGCGCATCTGCTCGCGCTGAGCCTTCACCTCGGCCCGGCCCTCGGCGAGCCGACGCTTCGCGTCCGCGAGCAGCGCCTTCTGCTCGGCGAGCTCGGCCTTGACCTGGGTGTGGGCGGCCTGCGCCTCGACGAGCCGGGCGTTGAGCTCGTTCAGCCGGGTCTGGGCCCGGTCGAGCTTCTTCTGCGCCGCGGCGTACGCCGCCGATGCCTCCCGCAGCCCCGCACTGGAGTGCTCCAGGTCCTCGGCCGCGGCCTTCTGGTCACGCTGGATCTCCCGCTGCTCCTGCTCGAGCCGGTCCCGCTCGTCCGCGGAGGACGGCAGGGAGGGCGAGAGCAGGACGGTAGCCACGACTGCACAGCTCAGCGCAGCGGCGAACCGACCGGCACGGGGACTGCTGACACGCGGGCAGCGCACGGATCAACCTCGATCTGTGGGGGGGGAAGTAGTACCGACAGACCGTAGGCGATCCGGATCAGACCTTGATGTATTTCCTCGTGAGCAAGAGTGTCGGGACGAGCGTGAGCAGGATGCCGAGGATCGCCACGATCGCGAAGGAGCTGAAGAACTCCTCCCAGCCGACCCACTGGGTCACCGCGGTGGACGAGAGCCGCTGCTCGACGCCGAAGTACATCAACGCGGCCAGCGCGACGCCGGAGAGCCCGATGCCGACCAGCGCCACCACGAGCGACTCGAGGAGGAACGGCAGCGCGATGTAGAGGGTCGAGGCGCCGACCAGACGCATGATCCCGATCTCGCGACGGCGGGCGAAGGCGGCCAGCCGGATGGTGTTGGCGACCAGCAGCAGTGCCGCGATGACCAGCACGACGGCGCCGACCAGCGCCGCGCTCTGCAGCCCGTCCACGGCGGCGAGGATCGGTCCGGTGACCTCGTGGACGTCACCGACGTGGTCGATGCCGTCCAGCCCGGCGACCGCCTCGATGATCTCGGCGGAGTGGTGGGGGTCGGTCATCGTGACCCAGTAGGACTCCCACATGTCGTCGGCCTTGACCACCGGGTCGGGGCCGCTGACGCCCTCGACATCGAGAGCCTGCAGCCGCTCGTAGGCCTGCTCCTGGCTCTCCTCTTCGTACTTGTCGACGTACTTGTTGTCGTCGAGGGCGTCGGTGATGACCTTCTTCTGGCTGTCGTCGACGGCACCCGCGCACTGCGGGTTGCGGTCGTTGGCGCCGTTGCACATGTAGAAGGTGATCTGCAGCTCGTCGCCCCAGACCTCCTCGGTCAGCTGGGCCTGCTCGCGCAGCAGCAGGCCGACACCGGCCAACGTGAGCGAGACGAGCAGGGTCAGGGCCACCGCGACGTGCATGGACAGGTTGCGGCGGAGCCCCTGGCGGAGCTCGGTGAATACATAACGCAGCTGCATGGCGGGTAGAGGAAACTTTCTCTAGTCGTAGAGCCTGGTCGGGGCGAGCGGGTCCGGCTGAGGGCTGAGGCCTCAGAACTGCGCGCCGTAGCCGCCCTGGACCTGGTCGCGTACGAGGTGGCCGTGCTCGAGCTCGATGACGCGCTTGCGCATCTGGTCGACCATCTGGACGTCGTGGGTCGCCATCACGATGGTGGTGCCCGACCGGTTGATGCGGTCGAGCAGACGCATGATGCCGACGGTGTTGCCGGGGTCGAGGTTTCCGGTCGGCTCGTCGGCGATCAGGATCATCGGCCGGTTGATGAACGCGCGGGCGACGGCCACGCGCTGCTGCTCACCACCGGAGAGCTCGTCGGGCATCCGGTCGCCCTTGCCGTCGAGACCGACCAGCTCGAGCGTCTCCGGGACGCGCTGCCGGATCTCGCGGTTGGAGTGGCCGGTCACCTGCATCGCGAACGCGACGTTCTCGGCGACGGTCTTGTTGGCCAGGAGACGGAAGTCCTGGAAGATCGTGCCGACCTGGCGGCGCAGTCGCGGCACCTTCCAGCCGGCGAGCCGGTTGATCTCCTTGCCGGCGACGTAGACGCGGCCGGTGGTGGGCCGCTGCTCGCGCAGCATCAGCTTGAGCGCCGTCGACTTCCCCGAGCCCGACTGGCCCACAAGGAAGACGAACTCCCCCTTCTGGATGTCGATCGAAAGGCTGTTGAGGGCGGGTCGGGCCTGCCCTGGATAGGCCTTGCTGACCTTCTCGAAGCGGATCACCGCACCGAGGGTAGTGCAACGGTGGTGGGCTCAGCACTTCGGCTCTGAGATACCTGCCCCTGTACTCTGACTTGGTGCGCTCTGCAGTCCGGATCCTCATCGGTGCCGTAGTCCTCACCGCGATCGCGGTCGGGGTCGGCGTGCTCACCCTGAAAGACGACAAGCCGGAAGCGCCCGAGGTGAAGGGTGACCTGAGCACCGCTGACACCACCACGATGCACGTACGCCGCGGGGCTTTCTGCGACCGGGTCCCGACCGAGGACGCGACCGAGGCCCTCGGCGGCGCCGCCTCCGAGAAGAAGGCCTACGGCGACGGCGACCAGACCGCCATCTCGGGCGAGGTCAACGACGTCGCCCAGGAGTACGGCTGCATCTGGACCGGACCCGAGGGCTCGGCCACCTCGGCCCGCGCCTGGGTCTTCGCCCCGCCGGTCACCCTCGACTGGGCCACGCAGATGACCAAGAGCGTGCCCAAGGGCTGCAAGGCCGCGTCGACCCCTGCGTACGGAAAGCCGTCGGTCGCCCTCACCTGCACCGACGCGAAGAAGCAGCCGAAGGTGGTCTTCCGCGGGCTCTTCGGTGACGCCTGGCTCTCCTGCGAGCTCACCGGCAAGGCCGGCGAGCCGACCGCGACTGTTCAGAAGCGCGCGTCCCGCTGGTGCCTGGTGACGGCCACCGCGGCTGCCGCCTGACGAGCGCGCCCGACCGATCCCGCCTTCGGCGCGGCATTTGCGCCAGCCAAAGTCGAGTGCTTTAATCAACTTAGTCGCTCGGGCTGGGTCGGCACCTCACCGAGCGGCGCGCGCCGCCGCGGGCACTGAGTCAGAGCAGAGCCGGCTGGCGAGAGCGGGTGGGGTCCTTAGGGATGGGGATCCCACCCGCGACGCGGGACGCGTCGCATTCAGCGCAGCGACGCGAGCCAGGCCAAGACGGTGTCGGCGAACTCCTCGGGCCGGTTGCGGTGCACGAAATGGCCGACGTCGAAGTGGACCAGGTCGGCGTCCGGGATCCGGCGCGCGGCCTTCTCCAGATCGGCGGGCGGGATGTGACTGTTACCGCCGCCGGCCACGATCAGCGTCGGCATCGGCAGCAGCTCGAGCTGCTCCCACATCCACGCGTCGTACGTCGTCGCCTCGACCAGCAGGGACGCGATGCACTCCCAGTCGTGAGGCATCGGCCTGGCCGGGCGTCCGGGTCCCCTGCGCCTGCGAGGCGCGGGTGGAACGACGTCCTCGATGACCAGCCGGGAGACCAGATCGGGCCGGTGCATCGCGACCAGCAGCGCGACGTTGCCGCCGGTCGAGTGCCCGGCGACCACCGCACCGGAGATGCCGAGCGAGTCCATGGCAACGATGACGTCGTCGGCGATCAGCCGGTGGGAGTAGTCGGAGGCCCAGTCCGAGTCGCCGTGCCCACGCATGTCGAAGGCGTAGACACGATGCTCGGCCGCGAAGGGCGGCACGACCCCCTGCCACCGCTTCGCACTACCTCCGAGCTCGTGCAAGAGCACCATCGGCACCCCATCCTCAGGCCCGTAGACGTCATAGACGTACGCCGCGCCGCGGCCCGGGAGTGGAAGCCTGGTGCGCGTCCGCGCAACCATCAGCTCAGTTCTGTTCGGCCTTCTCGGCACCCCGGCGCCAGCGGATGCCGGCCTCGAGGAACCCGTCGATGTCGCCGTCGAAGACGGCCTGGGGGTTGCCGACCTCGTAGGACGTACGCAGATCCTTGACGATCTGGTAGGGGTTGAGGACGTAGTTGCGCATCTGGTCACCCCAGGAGGCGGCGACATCGCCCTTGAGCTCCTTGAGCTGGGCCTCCTCCTCGGCCTTCTTCAGCGCGAGCAGCTTGGCCTTGAGGACGATCATCGCGGCGGCCTTGTTCTGCAGCTGCGACTTCTCGTTCTGGCAGGAGACCACGGTGCCGGTGGGAATGTGGGTCAACCGGACCGCCGAGTCGGTGGTGTTGACCGACTGGCCACCGGGGCCCGAGGAACGGTAGACGTCGACCTTGATGTCGTTCTCGTCGATCTCGATCTCGTCGGTCTGCTCGAGCACCGGCACGACCTCGACCGCGGCGAAGGAGGTCTGGCGGCGGCCCTGGTTGTCGAAGGGGCTGATCCGCACCAGGCGGTGGGTGCCGGCCTCGACGGAGAGGGTGCCGTAGGCGTAGGGCGCATGGATCGCGAAGGTGGCGGACTTCAACCCGGCCTCCTCGGCGTAGGAGGTGTCGAAGACCTCGACGGGGTATTTGTTGCGCTCGGCCCAGCGGACGTACATGCGCATCAGCATCTCGGCGAAGTCGGCGGCGTCGACGCCACCGGCGCCGGAACGGATCGTGACCAGGGCCTCGCGGGAGTCGTACTCCCCCGAGAGCAAGGTGCGGATCTCCAGGCTCTCCACGGCCTTCTTCACCCGGCCCAGCTCGGCCTCGGACTCGGCGAGCGTGTCGGCGTCGCCCTCCTCCTGAGCCATCTCGACCATCAGCTCGAGATCCTCGATGCGGCTGCTCAGCTCGGTGAACTTGTTGAGCTCGCCCTGCAGCAGGGAGAGACGGCCGGTGACCCGGGTGGCGTTGTCCTGATCGTCCCAGAGGTCGGGCGCGGCGACCTGCTCGCCGAGGTCGGCGATCTCCTTGCGCATCGCGTCCAGGTCCAGCACCTGGCCGATGGTCTGCATCGTTGCCTGGAGCTGCTTGATCTCGGTGTCGAATTCGGGGCCTGCCACGTCTTACAGGTTACTTGACCGGTGGCACGCCGCCCGATTCGCCGGCCCCCTCCACACATGCGCTCGCCCTCCGGCAGGAGGACCGGAGGGCGAGCGCCAGGGGGATATGTGGGGGTCAGCCCGTCGGAACGGGCCCCGAGAACCTCAGGCCTGGTGGATCGAGCCGGCGAACCAGCCGTCCCAGGCAGCCTCCTCACGGACCGCGGTGCCCGGCTTGGGGGCGTGCAGCATGATCGCCTGACCGTTCTCCCAGCGCAGGAAGATACCGACGTGGTAGACGGGGCTGCCCCAGAACATCAGGTCTCCCCGCTGGATCTGGTCGTTCGGGATCGTCGGCAGCGCAGCGGCCTGGTCCCGCGAGACCCGCGGCAGCTCGATGCCGGCGGCACCGAAGGCGTACTGCGTCAGACCGGAGCAGTCGAACGCGCTCGGGCCGGTGGCACCCCAGACGTACGGGTCGCCGATCTGCTCCGAGGCGACGCTGATCGCCCGCTCGATCCTGCCCTGCTGGCTCGCGGCGTAGGCCTTCGCCTCCGCCTCGGCCTTCTTCTTCTCCTCCGCGGCCTTCTTGGCCGCGATCGCCGCCTTGCGCTTCGCCTCGGCCGCCTTGCGGGCTGCCTCGGCCCTGCGCTGCTGCACCTCGACAGCCCTCTCGAGCTGCTTGATGTCGGTGAGCATCGCTGCGGGGGTGGCCGAGACCTCCAGGGTCGGAGCCTCCACCACGGGTGCGGACTCGACGGTGGTCGCCTCGTGGGAGACCGGAGCGGCGTTGGCGGCGGGCACCGCCACGAGGGCACCGGCGGCGATGCCGCTGGCGAGGGTGATGCGGCCGGCGAGCCTGCCGTGGCCGCTCAGCGTCGTCCTGAGCTTGTCGACGGGGGATCCTGCGATCGTCCGGACGATCGCGACGTTCGGCACCCGGAGGGGGCGCGGCGTGCCTCGATGGGCAGGACGGGATACGGACTTGGACATGCGTGAGTTCCTTCCCACGCCTGCGAGGTGAGCTGTCGGGTTCGGGCCAGAAGGTTGCCCGGCCATCGGTGGATGGCTTCACCCCAAGCGACCGTCCGAGTTAGTCGCGTGGAACTTGGGTCCCCCGCTCCTGTCCCATACGTACTGCTGAGTGTGAGGGGTAAAGGGGGTTTCAGTAGTAGGGGCCGGCTTCCGGAGGGACAGGATTCGGCGTGTACCGGAGCCGGTCGTGCGTTGTGCACGGCCCAACCAAGGTGACATGCGATCTGAACCGGATCCAATCCAGAGGGTCCGTATTCTGAGCACATTTCGCGTGCTCACGCGTGTTTTTACCGCGGTTTGTGAGTCATCTCACGCGTTGGACAACAGTCTGACGCCGTGTTGAACTTGCGGTTACGCCGCCTCTTCGAGTCGGCTGTGCCTACTCTCCGGCTTCCAGCCGGAACCCGACCCCGCGGACCGCGACGACCTTCTCCTGCACCCCGGCTGCCTCGAGCTTCTGGCGCAGGCGCCCGACGGTGACGTCGAGGGTCTTGGTCGACCCGTACCAGTTCTCGTCCCAGACCTCGGCCATCAGCCGGTCGCGGGAGACGACCTTGTCGCGGGAGGCGGCCAGGACGGCCAGGAGCGCGAACTCCTTGCCGGTCAGCGTCACCTCGCGCTCGCCGGCGTAGACCCGGTGGGCGGCGACGTCGATGCGCAGGGCGTCGTCGTCGGTGCCGGGCTCGACCGGACCCGAGCGGCGCAGCAGGGCGCGAACCCGAGCCTGCAGGACGGCCAGCGCGAACGGCTTGGCCAGGTAGTCGTCGGCACCGGCGTCGAGGCCGACCACCAGGTCGATCTCGGCGTCGCGGGCGGTGAGGATCATGATCCCGCCCTCGTAGCCGTTGTCGCGCGCCGCCTTGCAGACCTCGAGGCCGTCCATGTCGGGCAGACCCAGGTCGAGCAGCACGAGCTCGGCCTCGTAAGGGGGCGCGAGCAGCTCCAGCGCCTTCTTGCCGGAGTCGACCCAGGTGACGTCATAACCCTCTCGCTGGAGCGTGCGCACCAGCGGAGCGGCGATGTCCTCTTGGTCTTCTACGACGAGCACGGAGTTAGACATGGGGAGAACAATAGTTAGGGGCCTGTAGCCCTTGTGAAGAGATCCCCCGATTCTGACAACCGTGTGACCACATCGTTAGGTCCGAGCTGGTCGATCGCGAGCGGATCCTCGGCTCCCTCCTCGACCTCGGCCCAGCTGACCGGGGCCGCGACCTTCGGGGTCTCCTTACCGCGCAGCGAGTAGGGACAGATGGTCGTCTTCGACCCAGAGTTCTGCGACCAGTCCAGGAACACCTTGCCTGACCTGCGGCTTTTGGTCATGGTCGCGGTCACCTTGCTCGGGTGCTGCTTCTGGAGCTGCTCGGCGATCTCCTTGGCCAGCGCGGTGGCGACATCCGGCTCCACCGCCTCGGGCAGGGCGGCGTAGAGGTGCACGCCCTTGCTGCCACTGAGCACCGGCGCCGCGGTCAGTCCGCGCTCGCCCAGCGCCTCGCGCACCAGCAGCGCTACCTGACAGCACTCCTGGAGGCCGGCCGGCTCGCCTGGATCGAGGTCGATCACGATCCGGTCGGCGCCTGCCGGGGTGCCGTCCTCGCCGACCGTCCACTGGTGGACGTGCAGCTCGAGCGCAGAGAGGTTGGCGGCCCAGGTGAGCGCCGCGAGGCTGTCGAGGATCGGGAAGGTCAGGGTGCCCTCTTTGTGGTCGGCCGTGCGCGAGCCGGTGGTCGGGACCGTGACGGTGCGGACCCAGCTCGGCGTGCCGGCCGGGGCGTTCTTCTCGAAGAAGGACATGTCGCCGACGCCGTGCGGCCAGCGGATCCGCGTCACCGCACGATCCTGGAGCTGTGGCAGGAGCACCGGGGCGATCTGGGCGTAGTAGTTGAGCACCTCCCCCTTCGTCATGCCCGTGCGTGGATAGAGGACCTTGCTGAGGCTGGTCAGGGTCAGGACCCGGCCGTCCACCTCGACGCGTACCTCTTCTCGATCGACCATCACAGATCCTCCGGCTCGATGTCCTCGCGGATGCCGATGAAGCTCGGCTGCCGCAGCCGGCCCTTGTAGCTCGGCGCGGCGACAGGGCTGCCATGGGTCTCCACCTCGACGACGAGGAGCGGCTCGACCCAGTGCGTGCCCTTCGCATCCAGGGCTGGCACCCCTCCGTCGGGGTCGACGTCCGGCCCGGCGAAGGGGCTCTTCGCGGTCTCGCGGAGCAGCTCCCCGAGCCGCTGTGCCCGCTTGCCGGTGATGCCGCTGCCGACCCGCCCGCGGTAGACCAGCCCCTCGGGTGTCGGCTGCCCGACGAGCAGGGCGCCGAGACGCTCGGCGCCGCCCTCGGTGCCGACCTCCGGCCGCCAGCCGCCGACCACGAGCGAGGCCCGGTAGCGGTGGGGCAGCTTCACCCAGTCCCGGCTCCGCTCGCCGGGCCGGTAGCGGCTGTTGCGCCGCTTCGACACGATCCCCTCCAGCCCCTGTGCCTTCGTCACCTCGTGGAGCATCAGGCCGTCGTCGTAGGTCGCCGGCACCTGCCACGACCCCAGGTCGCCGCCGGCCTGCACCGCCTCGAGGATCCTGCGTCGCTCCGTCCACGGCTCGTCGATGAGCAGCCGCCCGTCGAGACGGAGAAGGTCGAAGACCATGTACGTCGCCGGGATCCGCTCCGCGAACCGCGCCGCCCGGCGGGCGTCGCGGTTGTGCATCCGGTCCATCAGCACCCGGAAGTCGGGCAGCCCGACCTCGTTGAGCGCGATCACCTCACCGTCGACGAGCACGTCGCGCTCGGGGCCGGTCGCGATCTCGGGCCAGGCAGGGGTGGCGTCGTTGTCGTTGCGCGTGGTCAGTCGGGTCTGCGTACGTCCTCGCTCGGATTCTCCGATGAGCCGGATGCCGTCCCACTTGACCTCATGGACCCACTCGTCTCCCGGAGGAACGTGGGTGCCAGGGGTGGCCAGCATGGGGCGCATGCGTCCATCTTGCCTCTACGTGGGCAGTGCGCCCGGCAGATCGGCACGATCCTCGGGGCCGGTCGACGTCCACCCGGCATGCCTTCGGAGCATGCGGGAGCGTCAGCCACGAAGATCCACGGGTTCCTACTCCATGCCAGCACTCGGCGCGACAGGCGACGACTCGTGCACAGGTGTGCCGTTGTTGCCCGCGGCGTGACGGCTCTGACGTGGGTGAATGGGGTACCGGTATCGGCGAATCCGACAGATACTTGGTGAATTCCTACCGACTGACGAGGGGTCCGCATGCGTGCGATCTGGAAGGGCGCTGTCTCGTTCGGGCTGGTCAGCGTCCCTGTGAAGCTCTATTCGGCGACGGAGTCCCACGACGTCTCGTTCCGTCAGGTGCACAAGGCCGACGGTGGCCGGATCCGCTATCAGCGGATCTGCTCCATCGACGGCGAGGAGGTGCCCTACTCCGAGATCGCCAAGGGTTATGAGACCGAGGACGGCGAGATGGTCGTGCTCACCGACGACGACTTCGCCAACCTGCCGACGACGTCCTCGCGCGAGATCGCGGTGGAGAAGTTCGTGCCGTCGGACCAGATCGACCCGATGCTCTTCGAGAAGAGCTACTACCTGGAGCCGGAGAACACCGGGATCAAGCCGTATGCGCTGCTGCGTCAAGCGCTGCTCGAGGCAGACCGGGTCGCCCTGGTGACCGTCGCGCTGCGCCAGCGCACCACGGTCGCGGCGCTGCGGGTGCGGCCGACCGACAACGGCGACGTGATCGTGCTGCAGACCATGATGTGGCCCGACGAGATCCGGGTGCCCGACTTCAAGGTCGAGGCCGGCGAGGTCAAGGACTCCGAGATCAAGATGGCCAACATGCTCGTCGAGACGCTCGCCGGGGACTTCGATCCCGAGGACTTCTCCGACGACTACGCCAGCGCCGTCGAGGAGATGGTGAAGGCCAAGATCGAGGGTGGCGAGGTCGAGCGCACACCCACCTCCACCAAGACCTCCGGCGAGGTCGTCGACCTGCTCGCCGCCCTGCAGCGCTCGGTCGCGGCCGCGAAGAAGTCGCGCGGCGAGGAGGTCCCCGAGGAGGCCGAGGAGAAGAAGACGAAGAAGTCCAAGGCGTCCTAGGCGACCGGAGCGAGGTCGAGCGGCGAGACGACCGGAGCGAGGTCGAGCGGCGAGCTTGCTCGTCCGCTCGCGCCGAGCGAGGGAGTTACTGGGCGAAGCGCAGAGGCGGTCCGATGACAGGCGTACGAG
>NZ_JBHVKN010000153.1:0-12158 GCF_042798075.1 Nocardioides sp. NPDC057772 | reverse complement strand
GCCACTTCCGGTTCTTCGCCGGCGACGGCGAGTGGACCCTGCGTACGCTCGCGCCGAAGGCGGAGCCGGTGGACAAGAAGGTCCACGCCGCGGTCGGCAACGTCGCCGAGGTGACGATCCCGATCGGCTGACGATCCCTGACGTGGGAGCCCCGGTGTCACTGGCTGACGCCGGGGTTCCCACGTCGTTTTGCCATCTTCTGATGGAGATATTGCGGCGAATCGCCTGAATGGCGCTAGATTGTTCGGGTGACTGGACTGCTTGTGACCGTGGCGCCGACCGGGGCGGAGACCGCGAAGGAAGACTGCCCGCAGCTGCCGACGACGCTGGAGGAGCTCGTCGCGACAGCCATCGAGTGCGAGGAGGCCGGCGCGCGGATGATCCACGTCCACATCCGCGACGACGACCATGCGCCGACGCTCGACCTCGGACGGCTCACCGAGACGGTCGACGCGCTCCACGAGAAGACCGAGCTGATCGTGCAGCTCTCCACCGGCGGCTCGGTGCACGACCCGCTCGACAAGCGGCTGAAGGTGCTCGACGCCGGCCCGGACTCCTGCTCGCTGACGATGGGCACCACCAACTTCGGCGACGACGTCTTCTCCAACCCGTGGCCGTTCATCACCGAGCTCTACCAGCTCACCCAGGAGCGCGGCGTGGTGCCGGAGTTCGAGCTCTTCGACCTGGGGCACGTCGCCGCGCTGGAGCGGTTGCTGGGGAAGTACGGACTGCCGGCGGGCGGCAAGGTCCACGTCGACTTCGTCATGGGTGTCCCTGGCGGCATGCCCGGCACTTCTGCAGCCCTGGTCGCAGCCGTCGCGGCCCTGCCGGCCGAGGTGACCTCGTGGTCGGCGACCGGCATCGGCCGCTCGACCCTCCCGGTCATGCTCACCTCGCTGGCCATGGGTGGACACCTGCGTGTCGGGATGGAGGACGTCCTCACCCTTGCCAAGGGTGTCCCGGTCGACGCCAACCGCCAGCTCGTCGAGCGCGCCGTCGAGGCTGCCGCGGTCGCCCAGCGTGGGCCGATGAGCACCGACGAGGCCTGGGCTCTCCTCGGCCTGAAGCGCTGACCCCCGCCGAGTCGGCGCGTCTGTCCCGTTTCAAGTCGCCGAGTCGGCGCATCTGTCCCGGTCTCCGCTGTGAACGGTCGCTGGGCCGGGACACTTGCGCCGACTCGGCGGGCTCCTGCGGGACATTTGCGCCGGCTCGGCATGGATTTCAGTCAGAAGGAGCCGACTCGGCGGTGAGGTAGCGGTCGATCGTCGGCGCGACCCAGCCGACGATCTCGTCGATGTCCATGTCGACGATGGGCGGAAGCACGAGTATGTAGCGGCCCAGGGCGATGCCCAGGAGCTGGGAGGCGGCGAGCGCGGCGCGGCGCGGCGCCTGGGACGGGTCGGGGCACACCGGGGCCACGGCGCGGGCGACCTGGGCGGCGAAGATGCTCCGCATCTGCTCCGCGGCGGCGGGGTCCGAGGCGGCGCGGCGCAGGAGGGCCATCAGGGTGCCGTCGGAGTCCCAGGTGCGTACGAAATGGGCGACGAGCGTCCGGCCGACCTCTTCGACGGGAATCCTGGCGAGGTCGGGCAGCGCCAGGTCGATCGCCGCGGCGGCGGTGAAGAGCTCCTCCTTGCTGCCGAAGTAGCGCATCACCATCGAGGGGTCGATCCGCGCCTCGGAGGCGATCGCGCGGATGGTGGTGCGGTCGAATCCCTGTCGCGCGAAGTGCTCGCGCGCGACGGCGAGGATGCGTTCGCGGCTCTCGGCTCCGGATCGGCGGGTCTCGGTCATGCCAACAAGTGTAGGCCAACACCCGTTGACGTCAACCGTGGCGCCGCGCTACCTTGGTCAACATCAGTTGGCCAACACCCGTTGACCACAACCAGACCAAGGAGAGCATCATGTCCACCATCACCACTGATGTCCTCGTCGCCGGCGCCGGTCCCACCGGGCTCGCAGCGGCGGCCACGCTGGCCGCTGCCGGCATCGACGTCACCGTCATCGACAACCAGGCCTCCGGCGACAACACCTCGCGGGCCGCGGTCGTCCACGCCCGCACGTTGGAGGTCCTGGCCGGCCTCGGTGTCTCCGAGCGACTGATCGCCGAGGGGATCGAGGCGCCACGCTTCACCATCCGTGACCGCGACAAGATCCTGGTGCCGATCCGCTTCGACGACCTGCCCACCGACTTCCCCTACGCCCTGATGGTCTCCCAGGCGGTCACCGAGCGCATCCTCCTGGAGCGCCTGACCGAGCTCGGCGGCCACGTCCGCCGGCCGCTCACCCTCGTCGACCTCGTCCAGGACGACACCGGGGTCACCGCCACCGCTGAGGACGGCACCGAGATCCGCGCCCGCTACCTCGTCGGCGCCGACGGCATGCACTCCACCGTGCGCGGCAAGGCCGGGATCGGCTTCCCGGGAGGCAAGTACGCCGAGTCGTTCAGCCTCGCCGACGTACGTGTCGAGGGTGACCTGCCGCACGACGAGGTCATCCTCTACTTCTCGCCCGAGGGCACCCTCGTCTCCGCACCCCTGCCCGACGGCTCGTTCCGGTTCGTAGCACCGGTCCCCGACGCCCCGGAGGAGCCCGACGTCGACTACGTCCAGGGCCTCCTCGACCGGCGAGGCAGCCTCGAGAGCCCGGTCACGGTCACCGAGGTGGTGTGGGGATCCCGCTTCCGGGTCCACCACCGCGTCGCCGACGCCTACCGCGCCGGACGGGTGCTGATCGCCGGCGACGCCGCGCACGTGCACAGCCCGGCCGGCGGCCAGGGCATGAACACCGGCCTCCAAGACGCCGTCGTCCTCGGCGACGCCCTCGTCGCCACGATCACCGGCGACGACGCCGCCCTCGACGACTACGCCTCCCGTCGCCGTCCGGTTGCCCAGGAGGTCATCGAGCTCTCCGACCGCCTGACCCGGTTCGGCATCGCGCACGGAGTCCGGCGGAGCGTACGCAACCTGGTGCTGTCCACGCTCGCGCGGCTCCCGCGCTTCCGCACGATGCTCGCCTGGCGCCTGTCCGGGCTGGTCTACCGCGACCGCTGAGCGCGGAGCTCAGGCGAGGTCGAGGTAGCCGGCCTCGCGCAGGCCGGCGATGACGTCCTCCAACGCCTCGTCGATCGAGCGGCCGGTGGTGTCGACGCGTACGTCGGCGTCGGCCGGCTCCTCGTAGGGAGAAGAGATCCCGGTGAACTCCGGGATCTCGCCGCGTCGGGCCTTGCGGGCCGCCGAGGTCGCGCAGTGGGTGCCGTTGGGTCGGGACGAGGCCTGTGCGCTCATGGGGCTCGGGGTTAACGAGTCGCCCCGCCGGCCGATCGTTTCCGGATCAGTACATACCGGCGTGCCCGCCGGGGTATGTTTACGAAACCCACGCCCACCGCACACGAAGAAGCCATTCATGATCCGACGCTGGTCTCCGTACGCCGCGAGTGTGCTTCTCGCTGTTGCCGCCCTCGCCTGGAACGTCCCCGCGTCGGCCCAGTCGGTCCCGACGTGCGATGGCTCCATTGTCACGGTGAACCTCGCGACCGGCGACGCTCCGACGGAGGGTGACGACGTGATCCTCGGCACCGCCGAGGCAGATGTGATCGACGGGCGCGCTGGTGACGACATCGTCTGCGGTGACGACGGAGCGGACACGCTCAGGGGAGGGCCGGGGAACGACAAGATCTTCGGCGGTGCCGGCGATGACCGGAGCCGCGACGGTGGCGGCAACGACCATGTCGACCTCGGCGCCGGAAAGGACCAGGTCAGCTACCAGGACGCCACCGCGGGCGTCAGTGTCGCGCTGTCGAGCACGGCCGTGCAGAACACGGGCGGTGGCGGGGCGGACAGTCTGGTCGGCGTCGAGAACATCCTCGGCACTTCGTACGAGGACGTCCTGACGGCCTCACTCGCAGGATCAGACATCGACGGACGTGGTGGCGCGGACGTGGTCTACAGCGGTATCGGATACGACCGCTTCCACGCTCGCGAAGGCCTCGTCATCTCCTACGAGCTGGCCACTGCCGCCGCGCATGTCGATGGTGGCAGGTCGGACCCGACGGTCTGGGTCGAGGGTGAGGAGTCCGACGCGATCGTCCCGATGACCGTCCAGGACCGGATCAGCCTTGCCGGCACGAGGTTGGTCTTGACGGGCTACGGCGACCGTGTGAGCGCTGGCGCCTTCTGTGACGTCGACGCCAGGGGTGGTGCCGATGTGGTGTTCAGCACCGCGACCAGCCTCTTGGGCGGCTCGTGGTCCTGCCTCGCCGGGACGACGGTGAAGGCCGGCGAGGGTGATGACCGCCTCGCGATCTCGTGGCGACCCGACCTGAGCACCACCCTGCCGGTGATCGACACGTTCGACGGTGGCGGTGGCCAGGACTCGGTCGACTTCTCCAGGTCCGACCGGGCCGTCACCTACGACGCAGGTGACGGCACCCGCACCTATGGGGGCCAGACGATCACCACCATCAGCACCGAAGGGATCATCGGCTCGGCGTACGCCGACGTGCTCACCGGCGACGCCCGGAACAACCGGATCGCCGGCGAGCTGGGCAACGACAGGATTTCCGGCGGGGCGGGTGACGACACGATCCTCGGCAATGGTCGTCTGGATGCTGCCAACGACAATGACGTGCTCTCCGGAGATTCCGGAGCCGACATGATCGTCGGCGACGGCGGCACTGACACCGTGAGCTATGCGACAGCGTCCGGTGCCGTACGTGCGAGCCTTTCCTGGGCGACCGGAGCCGCAGGAACCGACACGATCCGCAGCGTCGAGAACCTGACTGGCAGTGGCCATGCCGACGTACTGAGCGGAAACTCGGCATCGAACGTGATCAAAGGCGGCGGAGGCAACGACGTCTTGGCCGGAGGCGGCGACGACCGCCTGATCGGCGGTTCAGGGACGGACACCGCGTCCTATGCGACAGCGCCGGCCGGTGTGGTCGCCACCCTCTCCAAGGTACAGGGGAGGTACGGCACCGATACGTTGTCCCAGGTTGAGAACCTGACCGGCAGTAGGTATGCCGACATCCTCGTCGGCAGCTCGGGCGCAAATGTGTTGCTCGGTGGTGCGGGGAACGACCGGATCCGCCCCGGTCTCGGCAACGACCGTGTCGATGGTGGCAGCGGGTTCGACATCGTCTCGTACGCCGCTGTCACCAGTCCGGTCAAGGTCTCACTTGCGCGTACGACCGCTCAGAGCACAGGTGGTGCAGGCACGGAGACACTCCGTGGCGTCGAAGGGCTCGTCGGCACATCCAGGGCCGACGCGCTCACCGGCAATGCCGCCACTAATCGGCTCGAGGGCGGCCCAGGAGACGACCGGCTCTACGGAGCCGCTGGCCCAGACCGCCTCTACGGAGGCATGGGTCGGGATTACGGCGACGGCGGCCGGGGCCGTGACTGGTCAACGTCGGTCGAGCGGCGGGTCCGTATTCCCTAAGAATTTCGCCCGAACATCCGGCGGTCGGTCGGAGATGTCGCGTCGCGTCGTTGATGCTCGATCAGGTTGCTCGCCGGCCAATTTCGCTGAGGTTCTGCGCGGCGGCGACGCGCCCTGGAGGAACTACTGCCCCGGGACGCGCTCGAGGTCGAGGTAGCCGGCCTCGCGCAGGCCGGCGATGACGTCCTCCAACGCCTCGTCGATCGAGCGGCCGGTGGTGTCGACGCGTACGTCGGCGTCGGCCGGCTCCTCGTAGGGAGAAGAGATCCCGGTGAACTCCGGGATCTCGCCGCGTCGGGCTTTGGCGTAGAGGCCCTTGCGGTCGCGCCGCTCGCACTCCTCCAGCGGTGTGGCCACGTGCACCAGGAAGAAGGCGCCGCCGGCGTCGGCGACGAAGCCGCGGACATCCTGGCGGGTGGAGTCGAAGGGCGCGATGGGGGAGCAGACGGCGAGGCCGCCGTGGCGGGAGATCTCGGCCGCCACCCAGCCGATCCGGCGGATGTTGGTCTCCCGGTCCTCCTTGGAGAAGGTCAGCCCGGCGGAGAGGTTGCGGCGCACGACGTCGCCGTCGAGGGAGGTGACCGTGCGGGCGCCCTGCTCGAGGATCCGGTCCATCAGCGCACGGGCCAGCGTCGACTTGCCGGAGCCGGACAGCCCGGTGAAGAAGATGACCAGGCCCTGGTCCTCGGCGGCGGGCTGGTCGGCGTCGATGACCGCGGCGATGTCGTCGGGGTAGTCGTCCGACGCCGGGGAAGCGAGCGCGTGCACCGCATCCCCACCCGCGTACGCAGCCACGACCGCCACGCCGAGCGCATGGTCGGCCTCGGGGTCGTCGTGAGCTGCCAGCGGCACCGCGACGACGGCCGCATCGGGCAGGGCGTCCGCGGCCAGCAGCGAGGCGCGCAGCAGCGCGACGGGGGAGAGCGCCGGGGTGCCGTGGCCGACCAGGGCGAGCAGCAGCACCGGCCCGAGTTCCGCGATCTCGGCGATCTCGGTGGTGGTGAGCGCGTCGGTGACCGGGACCACCGTCCGCCCGGCGTACGTCGTCCGGGTCTGCGCCGGGGTGAGGTAGAGGCGCCGGAAGGGACCATAGGCGGGGGAGGAGAGGCCGGTGACCTCGCCGGCGGGCCAGGTGACCCGTGCCAGCGGAAGGCCCTCGGGGTCGACGATCTCGACCGAGCCGTTCTCGGCCGCGGCCGAGGCGACCGCGGGCGGCAGGGAGAGCGTCAACGGCGACCCGGGGGCGTTCAGCGGACCGGGGAGGGCGCCGGAGACGATCAGCTCGATGTCGTCGAGCTCGCGCGGGGACGGGGAGAACTGCGGCACTGGCACGGGGCAACCTTATGGGGCTCACCACGAGTCGGCGCGTTCGCACCTTGCTTTCTCGCTTCGCTCGAAAGACGGCGATGCAAACGCGCCGACTCGTGTCTCGCTGAACGCTCGCTAGTCGTTGATCATGCCCGCGCCGACGGTGACGCCGGTCGCCTCGTCGATGAGGATGAAGGAGCCGGTGGTGCGGTTCTTCGAGTAGGGGTCGCACAGCAGCGGCTTGGTGGTGCGCAGCTGGACGCGACCGATCTCGTTGAGGCCGAGCTCCTTGGTCTCCAGGTCACGGTGGAGCGAGTTGACGTCGAGGCGGTACTGGATGTCCTTGACCAGCGCCCGCGCCGAGTTGGAGGTGTGCTTGATGGCCAGCTTCTGCCGCGGACGCAGCGGAGCGGTGGTCATCCAGCAGATCATCGCGTCGATGTCCTGGCTCGGCTCGGGGGCGTTCTTGACCCGCGAGATCATGTCGCCGCGGCTCACGTCGACGTCGTCCTCGAGGCGGACCGTCACCGACATCGGCGGGAACGCCTCGGGGATCTCCTTGTCGAAGAGGTCGATCCCGGCGATCTTCGACGTCATGCCCGAGGGCAGCACCATGACCTCGTCGCCCGGCTTGAGCACGCCACCGGCCACCTGACCCGCGTAGCCGCGGTAGTCGTGGTGGTCGTCGGACTTCGGCCGGATGACGTACTGCACCGGGAGCCGCACGTCGACCAGGTCGCGGTCGGAGGCGACGTGGACGTGCTCGAGGTGGTGCATCAGGGTCGGGCCGGAGTACCACGACATGCTCTCCGAGCGCTGCACCACGTTGTCGCCCTGGAGCGCCGAGATCGGGATGACCTCGAGGTCAGGGATGTTGAGCTTGGTCGCGAACGCGGTGAACTCGGCGGAGATCTTCTTGTAGACCTCCTCGGAGTAGTCCACGAGGTCCATCTTGTTGATGCACAGCACCAGGTGCGGCACGCGCAGCAAGGACAGGAGCACCGCGTGGCGGCGAGACTGCTCGGTCAGGCCGTGACGAGCGTCGACCAGCACCAGGCCGAGGTCGGCGGTGGAGGCACCGGTGACCATGTTGCGCGTGTACTGCACGTGGCCGGGGGTGTCGGCGATGATGAACTTGCGGTTGGGCGTCGCGAAGTAGCGGTAGGCCACGTCGATGGTGATGCCCTGCTCGCGCTCGGAGCGGAGACCGTCGGTCAGCAGCGAGAGGTCCACGTAGCCGTGGCCCTTGTCCTGCGAGGTCTTCTCGACCGACTCGAGCTGGTCGGTGAAGATCGACTTCGAGTCGAACAGCAGCCGTCCGATGAGGGTGGACTTGCCGTCGTCGACCGAGCCGGCGGTGGCGAACCTGAGAAGGTCCATGGCCATCAGAAGTAACCTTCCTTCTTGCGGTCCTCCATGGCGGCCTCGGAGAACCGGTCGTCACCGCGGGTCGCGCCACGCTCGGTGACCCGGGCGGCGGCGACCTCCTCGATGATCTCGGGGATGGTGGAGGCGGTCGACTCGACACAGCCGGTCAGGGTCATGTCGCCACAGGTGCGGTAGCGGACGGTGCGCTCGGTGACGACCTCGCCCTCACGCAGCGGGTTGAGCGGCGTCTCGGTCAGCAGCATGCCGTCGCGCTCGAAGACCCGGCGCCGGTGGGCGAAGTAGACCGAGGGGATCTCGATGCCCTCGCGGCCGATGTAGTCCCAGATGTCCAGCTCGGTCCAGTTGGAGATCGGGAAGACCCGCATGTGCTCGCCCTCGTGGAGGCGACCGTTGTAGAGCGACCAGAGCTCGGGGCGCTGGTTCTTGGGGTCCCACTGGCCGAACTCGTCCCGGTGGGAGTAGACGCGCTCCTTGGCGCGGGCCTTCTCCTCGTCGCGGCGACCGCCACCGAAGGCGGCGGTGAAGCCGTTCTCCTCGATCGCGTTCAGCAGCGTCGGCGTCTGCAGGCGGTTGCGCGAGGTCTTGCCGTCGTCGACGACGATGCCGCGCGCGATGGCGTCGTCGATGCTCGCGATCACCAGGCGCACCCCGAGCCGCTGCACCCAGCGGTCACGGGTCTCGGCGACCTCGGGGAAGTCGAGGCCGTTGTCGATCTGGAGGACCGGGAACGGGATCTTGGCCGGGAAGAAGGCCTTCTCCGCAAGTCGCAGCATCACGATGCTGTCCTTGCCGCCCGAGAACATCAGAACAGGCTTCTCGAACTCTGCCGCGGCCTCGCGGAAGATGTGAATCGACTCGGCTTCCAGCTGGTCGAGCTGGCTGAGCCGGTAGTCGGCGTGTGTTGCAGTCATTACGGAACCAGAGGACCTCTCCGTCAGGTTGAGGCGCCCATGCTAGTGGCGGCTTCCACGGCACGGCGAAATGTCCCATCCCCGCGTGGGCTGGACTCCGAGTGTACGCAGGAGCGGGCGGTCCCTCGGTAGCCCCACCCGCACGGTGAGATGTCGCCGGCGAGATCCGTCAACGCCGCGGCGCCACGACGACCCGGTCCCCGGCCAGCAGGAAGGCGATCCGGTCCAGGCCGTCCACAGGTGGCTGTCCCAGCCCGAGGCGCAGGAACAGATCGCGTACGCCGCCGGGCTCGACGGTCTCGTCCTGCCGCAGCCCCAGCGCCTGCCGGATCGTCTCGGCATGGATGCGCCGCCCGCCGAGCCGGTCCCAGCGCTCCGCGACGAGCGCCGGCTGCGCACCGAAGCTGACCAGCTCGGTGCGCGTGGCCGGGATCCCGTCGGATCGGGCCCGGTCGAGGTCGGTGATCAGCGCGGTGGCCTCCTCGGGCGTCGTCGGCCGCAGGATGTGCGTCGACGGATGCTCGTACGTCGGCCAGAGCCACTTTCCCGAGGCCCGCCGCAGCGCGAACTTCCCCCGGTGGCCACCGAGGGAGAACCGCGGCCGGGCCCGCTGGTCGAGCCACGAGGTGGGCTGGTTGCGCAGCGCCGCGAGCCGGGTCGCGATCTCGGGCAGGGGCGCCTCGACGGGATGCGGGGCGCGGCGCCAGGGCAGGTCGGGGTCGGCCGAGAGCGAGACCGCCCCGGCGAGGTCGTCGCCGTAGGAGGCGAGCAGCGTCATCGGCTCGGTGTCCGGCAGGCCTCGCTCGCGCGCCCATCGGCGGCGTACGTCCTCGCGGGCCGGGAGCAGGTTGTCGAGCCAGGCGCGGGCGGCTCCCGGGGACAGAGCCGGGCCGGTGCGGGGGAGGGAGAGCGAGACGGGGGTGGGGCCGGCGGTCTCGGCGTAGACGAAGTCGATCCGGTCGCCGGCCTGACGGAAGGTGCCGATCCGGCGGCGGCCGGCGAAGGCGTACAGCTCTCGCATCAGGGGTTCACGAGGCACTGCGCGAGGACGGCGTCGAGGTCGACGTCCTCGAGCGGCGGGGCGATCGGCACGAGCTGCGTGGGGGCGAGGTAGACGTCGAGGACTTCCAGGAGCGCGAGGGCCTTGCCGAGCTCGGCTCGCGGGTGGCCGGACTCGACGTCGACCACGAACCGCCTGCCCACCCCGGCACGGTGCGCCAGGTCGCCCTGGGTGAGGCCGGCGCGGCGGCGGGCCGAGCGCACGGCGGCCCCGAAGGCGGCCGGTGAGGTCAGGTACGGCGACGGCACGGTGAACACTGTACGTGATGTTCCCGTACGGGAACATGGACTGCGCAAGTCGCTGTGCCCGTGCTCGAACCGCTGCTTACAGTCCGACCATGAAGATCACCGTTGTCGGCGTGGGCTACGTCGGGATGTCCCTCGCCGTCCTGCTCGCGCAGAAGCATGAGGTCGTCGTCCTGGACATCTCCCAGGAGCGGGTCGACCTGGTCAATGCGGCCAAGACGCCGATCGAGGACGCCGAGATCACCAGCTTCCTGGCCACCAAGGAGCTCGGCCTGCGCGCGACCCTCGACAAGGAGGACGCCTACGCCGGCGCCGCCTACGTCATCGTGGCCACCCCGACGAACTACGACGAGTCCACGAACTACTTCGACACCTCGACCGTCGACGGCGTGATCGCGGACGCGGTCACCTACGCGCCCGAGGCGGCGATCGTGGTGAAGTCGACCATCCCGGTCGGCTACATCGCGGCCAAGCGTGAGCAGCACCCGGAGGCGACGCTCTTCTTCAGCCCCGAGTTCCTGCGCGAGGGCAAGGCCCTCCACGACAACCTGCACCCCTCCCGCATCGTCGTCGGCGACGACTCCGCGGCCGCGAAGGGGTTCGCCGAGCTGCTCCTCGAGGGCTCCCTCGAGCCCGACGTACCGGTGCTGATGACCGGTGCCACCGAGGCCGAGGCGATCAAGCTGTTCGCCAACACCTACCTGGCGCTGCGGGTCGCCTACTTCAACGAGCTGGACACCTACGCCGCCACCCACGGCCTCAACACGACCCAGATCATCGAGGGTGTCGGCCTGGACCCGCGAATCGGCTCGCACTACAACAACCCGAGCTTCGGTTACGGGGGCTACTGTCTGCCGAAGGACACCAAGCAGCTGCAGGCGAACTACCAGGACGTCCCGCAGAACCTCATCTCGGCGATCGTCGAGGCCAACACCACCCGCAAGGACTTCGTCGCCACCGACATCCTGCGCCGTGAGCCGCAGGTCGTCGGCGTCTACCGGCTGATCATGAAGTCGGGCTCGGACAACTTCCGCGAGTCCTCGATCCAGGGTGTGATGAAGCGGATCAAGGCCAAGGGCGTCGAGGTGATCATCTACGAGCCCGAGCTCGACGAGCCGGAGTTCTTCCACTCCGAGATCATCAAGGACCTCGAGGAGTTCAAGAAGCGGGCCGACGTGATCATCGCCAACCGACGCACCGACGTGCTCGCCGACGTCGCCGACAAGGTGTACACACGCGACATCTACGGGCGCGACTGAGCGGCTCCGGCGGGGAAGATCTGCTCCCGTAGGCGACCTGCGGGTAACGGGCCGGTGAACATCGGTTCGGAATGAACCGTGCGCGGATGCGTACAGTTATTGTCGCGTCTTCTGTTCAGTGTCTAGGAATGAGGCAACATCATGGCTGGTGACTCCGAGACCCGTCCCTGGGGTTCGTGGCACGTCATCGACGTCGGTCCGGGTTACAAGGTGAAGCGGATCGAGGTGCTGCCCAACAGCCGCCTCTCCTACCAGACCCACACCCACCGCTCCGAGCACTGGGTGGTCATCTACGGCAAGGCGACCTGCATCATCGACGGCGTGACCACCATCGCCGGTCCGGGTGAGTCCGTCGACGTCGCCGTCGGCCAGGCCCACCGCATCTGCAACGAGACCGACGAGCCGCTCTCGATCATCGAGGTCCAGCGCGGCGGCTACACCGGTGAGGACGACATCGTCCGGCTCGAGGACGACTTCGGCCGGGCCGAGGTCGAGAAGACCGCGACCGCCTGAGACCACCAACGACGTACGCGGCGGGGCAGTGCCC
>NZ_JBHVKN010000152.1:0-12353 GCF_042798075.1 Nocardioides sp. NPDC057772 | reverse complement strand
CCCTGGCGGGTGACGGGCCACAGTTCAGAACCAGATCAGGCCTTGGCCTCGTCCTCGGTGGTCTCCGCAGCGGGAGCCTCCTCGGCAGCAGCCTCGGTGGTCTCGTCGGCAGCGGTCTCCTCGACCGGGGCCTCCTCGACCTTCTCCTCGACCTTCTCCTCGACGGGAGCGGCAGCCGGAGCCGCGGCGGCCGGAGCAGCCTTGGTCTTCGGCTCGTAGGCCTCGTTGACGAGCTCGATCACAGCCATCGGAGCGTTGTCGCCCTTGCGGGGACCGATCTTGGTGATCCGGGTGTAGCCACCCGGACGCTCCGCGAACTGCTCGGCGATCTCGGTGAAGAGCGTGTGCACGACGGACTTGTCGCGGATGGTCTTGAGGACCTCGCGACGGTTGTGCAGGTCACCCTTCTTGGCCTTGGTGATCAGCTTCTCCGCGACGGGGCGGAGGTGCCGGGCCTTGGCCTCGGTGGTGGTGATGCGGCCGTTCTCGAACAGCGCCGTGGCGAGGTTCGAGATGATCAGCTTCTGGTGCGCGGGCGAACCGCCGAGGCGGGCACCCTTCTTCGGGGTAGGCATCGTGCCTGCTCCTTCTCTCCGGCCGTATCAGGTACCGGGGTAGACGCTCCGAGGAGCGGTTTGGTGGAAACTCAGTACTGCTCGTCCTCGACGAACGCGTCGTCGTCATCGTCACCGTAGGCGGCGAGGGCGGCGGACGGGTCGAAGCCCGGAGCGCTGTCCTTGAGGGACAGGCCCATCTCGTGCAGCTTCAGCTTGACCTCGTCGATGGACTTGGCGCCGAAGTTGCGGATGTCGAGCAGGTCCTGCTCCGAGCGGGAGATGAGCTCACCCACGGTGTGGATGCCCTCGCGCTTGAGGCAGTTGTAGGAACGAACGGTCAGCTGCAGGTCCTCGACCGGGAGGGCGAGGTCGGCGGCGAGCTGCTCGTCGACCGGCGACGGGCCGATGTCGATGCCCTCGGCGTCGACGTTGAGCTCGCGGGCCAGACCGAAGAGCTCGACCAGGGTCTTACCGGCCGAGGCGATCGCGTCACGGGGAGCGATCGACGGCTTGGTCTCGACGTCGATGACGAGCTTGTCGAAGTCCGTGCGCTGCTCGACACGGGTGGCCTCGACCTTGTAGCTGACCTTGAGGACCGGCGAGTAGATCGAGTCGACCGGGATGCGGCCGATCTCGTTCTCGGCACCCTTGTTCTGGACCGCGGAGACGTAGCCACGACCGCGCTCGACGACGAGCTCGAGCTCGATCTTGCCCTTGTCGGACAGCGTCGCGATCTTCAGGTCGGGGTTGTGCACCTCGACACCGGCCGGGGGCGCGATGTCGGCGGCGGTGACGTCACCGGCACCGGACTTGCGCAGGTACATGGTCACGGGCTCATCGTGCTCGGAGGAGACGACCAGACCCTTGAGGTTGAGGATGATCTCGGTGACATCCTCCTTGACGCCCTCGATGGTCGAGAACTCGTGGAGAACGCCGTCGATCTTGATCGAGGTGACCGACGCACCGGGGATCGAGGAGAGCAGGGTGCGGCGAAGAGAGTTGCCCAGCGTGTAACCGAAGCCCGGCTCGAGGGGCTCGATCACGAAGCGGGAGCGGAACTCCTCGACGGACTCTTCCGACAGGGTGGGGCGCTGTGCGATAAGCACTGATTTGTCCTTTCCGGGCCGACCGCTATTTGACGGACCCGAACTTCAAGGGGTGATGACGGAAGGCTGTGGGGGCGGCAAGGCCCCGGCGTACGACTTCTGTGAAGTTTGAACGCCGGGGACCCGCCGTGGTTACTGCGTGGGGCTGATCAGAGCTTCGAGTAGTACTCGACGATCAGCTGCTCCTGGACCGGGACGTCGATCTGAGCCCGGACGGGGAGCTGGTGAACCAGGATGCGCATCCGGCTCGGGACAGCCTCGAGCCAAGCCGGAACGACGCGCTCGCCGTGGGTCTCGCGAGCCACGATGAACGGGGTCATCTCCAGCGACTTCTCGCGAACGTCGATGACGTCGTGAGCCGAGACCTGGAACGAAGGCACGTTGACCTTCTTGCCGTTGACCAGGAAGTGGCCGTGGACGACCAGCTGGCGGGCCTGGCGGCGGGTGCGGGCG
Organism: Nocardioides sp. NPDC057772; assembly: GCF_042798075.1. Taxonomy (NCBI): domain Bacteria; kingdom Bacillati; phylum Actinomycetota; class Actinomycetes; order Propionibacteriales; family Nocardioidaceae; genus Nocardioides; species Nocardioides sp. NPDC057772. The sequence goes on along the minus strand of NZ_JBHVKN010000152.1, from coordinate 10,237 downwards.
AAGCCGGCACGGTAGACGACGTTGTCCAGGCGGCCCTCGAGCAGCTGGAGCAGGTTGTCACCGGTCTTGCCGTCGCGACGGTGGGCCTCGGCGTAGTAGGAAGCGAACTGCTTCTCCATCACGCCGTAGGTGAAGCGAGCCTTCTGCTTCTCACGAAGCTGGAGGAGGTACTCGCTCTCCTTGATGCGGCCGCGGCCGTGCTGACCCGGCGGGTAGGGGCGCTTCTCGAACGCTGCGTCGTTGCCGACAAGGTCGACACCGAGACGGCGCGACTTGCGGGTCATGGGTCCGGTGTAACGGGCCATTACTCTTCAGTCTCCTTCTATGTCTCGGTGGGGATCAAACGCGGCGGCGCTTGGGCGGACGGCAACCGTTGTGCGGGGCCGGCGTGACGTCCTGGATGGTGCCGACCTCGAGGCCGATCGCACCCAGGGAACGGATCGCGGTCTCGCGGCCCGAGCCCGGGCCCTTGACGAAGACGTCGATCTTCTTCATGCCGTGGTCCATCGCGCGGCGGCCAGCGGCCTCGGCGGCCATCTGGGCGGCGAACGGGGTGGACTTACGCGAGCCCTTGAAACCGACGGTGCCGGCCGAGGCCCACGAGATCACCGCACCGGTCGGGTCGGTGATCGTGACGATCGTGTTGTTGAACGTGCTCTTGATGTGGGCCTCGCCCTGAGCGACGTTCTTCTTCTCCTTGCGACGGATCTTCGTCGCACCCTGTCGGGTCTTCGGAGGCATGCATTAACTCCTGTGTTGGCTGGTCTGTGAGATCGAGGCGAAAGCCGGATCAACGCGCAGAGCGCGTCGGATCACTTGGCCTTCTTCTTGCCGGCGACGGTGCGCTTCGGGCCCTTGCGGGTGCGCGCGTTGGTCTTGGTGCGCTGACCGCGGACCGGAAGGCCCTGGCGGTGACGGCGACCCTGGTAGCTGCCGATCTCGATCTTGCGGCGGATGTCAGCCTGGACCTCACGACGGAGGTCACCCTCGGTCTGGATGCCCTGGGCCTCGATCTCGTCGCGGAGCTTGACCAGCTCGTCCTCGGCCAGAGCGTGCACCCGGGTGTTCGGGTTGACGCCGGTGGCCTCGAGGAGCTTCTGCGAGGTGGTACGGCCGATGCCGTAGATGTAGGTGAGCGCGATCTCCACACGCTTGTCGCGCGGAAGGTCAACACCTTGGAGGCGTGCCATTGTGTTCCTTACGTTTCATCAGAGGTGTCGGTCGGGTCGCGTCCCGGGGTGGCACCCTCGGGCTCCGGCCTCTGCTCCGGAGGTGACTTCGGACTGACGTCCTAGCGACTCGATGCGAATATTCAGTTGTCCCTGCGAGCTGGGCTCAGCCCTGGCGCTGCTTGTGGCGCGGGTTCTCGCAGATCACCATGACGCGGCCGTGGCGACGGATCACCTTGCACTTGTCACAGATCTTCTTCACGCTCGGGTTGACCTTCATGTCAGCCCTTTCTTGTCTAGACCGGCTTACTTGTACCGGTAGACGATCCGACCGCGCGTCAGGTCGTAGGGGGACAGCTCGACCACCACGCGGTCCTCAGGAAGGATCCGGATGTAGTGCTGTCGCATCTTGCCGCTGATGTGGGCGAGAACCTTGTGTCCGTTGCTCAGCTCCACACGGAACATGGCGTTGGGGAGAGCCTCCACGACGGTGCCCTCGATCTCGATCACGCCTTCTTTCTTCGGCATGCCCTCTGCAATCTGTTGGTCGGTCATCTACCGTTCAAAACCGTGGGTCGGATGACCCGCGGGTGGTCCGGGAACCTCTCCGAGACTCGGAGTGGACCTCGTGAAGCCATCTGCATGTCTCACCCGCGAGCGCGCAGAAGCGCGCTGACCGGGCAGCCGCGAGGCACGACGAGACAGACCCACGTTGGACCGACTACCAAGCCTAGACCCCTAGAACAGCAATGCCCTAATCGTCAAGCCCTGGTGGCCGCGTCCGCCTCGGCGACCTCGGCGACGTACGCCAGTGCCACCTCGGGGTCGCCCAGGAACGGGCCGAGGTCCTCAGGGTGCGGGAACAGCCGGGTGAACCGGTCCGCGACGGGCTGGTACTGGGTGGCCGCGCCGAGCACCTGCTGCACATGGTCGGGCAGTGGGTTGAGCAGCGCGTCGGTCAGGCCGGTCGAGTGCTGGGCACGCGTCTGCCAGAAGGTCTCGAAGGTCGACTGCATCCACTCCGGGTCGAACGGCTGCTCGCCGCGGTCGAGGATCGCCTGGGTGTAGATCCCGGCACAGTGGGCGGCGTTGTTGGAGCCCTGCCCGGCGATCGGGTCGTTGACCACGACCACGTCGCCCATGCCGAAGACGTAGGTGCCGTCGGCCACCTCGGCGTACGGCTTGCGGACCATGCCGGTGAACGCACCCGAGAGCGAGGCGCGGGCGTCGGTCGGCTCGCAGTCACGCATCAGCTCGCCCTCCCACGGCATGTGCTCGAGCATCAGGTGCTGCAGCCGGCGCAGGTGCTCGTCGGGCCGCGGACGGTCCCAGAAACAGTCGAACGGACCCTCCGGGATCGCCTCGACGAACGCGACCCGGCTCGGCCCGGACTGCGTCAGCGCGCTGATCACGAACAGCTCGCCGACGCCGGGGGCGACGTTGATCCGCATGCTCCCCGCCGGGAAGTCGTCAGGCTCGACCATGCCGTGGAGGTAGATGGCCGACAGCGCACGGCCGGGCTTGTCGTACTTCGACCTCACCGGGTCACGGTCGAACAGGTCGACGATCTCGCCCTTGCCCGCCGCGATGAGCGTCAGGTCGTACATCGGCGCCAGCCCGGCCAGGTCGGAGGTCATCACCGGGTGGTAGATGACCCGGCCGCCGCGGTCCTCGAACAGCTCCAGCCAGGCCGACATCTTCAAGCGCTGGTCGACGGACATCGCGTACGGCTCCCAGGGGCCGTCGAACTTCAGCGCCCGGACGCCGGGCTCCGGGCTGACCGAGATGCCGACCGCCGGGATGCGAGGTGCCTCGTCCTCCCACAGGTTCAGGTCGTAGGCACGCTCGTAGGCCAGTGCCGGGTCGAACATGACCTGGGTCGACATCGGCCAGCCGTCGCGCAGCTCGTCGGGCGTACGCGCCGACATGACCGTCACCTCATAGCCCTCGACCTGGAGGCTGAGGGCGAGCTGCATGCCCGCCTGTCCGGCGCCGACGATCAGGATCTTGCGCAAGGAAACTCCTTCGGAGTTGGCACGCCTCCGGGCTCAGGCGCGTGTGGGGGTGGTTTTCATCGTGTGCGTCAGGCAGGTGACCAGCGTCTTGGCCGTCGACCTGCGGTCGCGGGCGTCGACGGTCACCAGCGGGATCCGCTCGTCGAGGCAGAGCGCGTCGCGCACCTTCTCCAGGGAGTGGGTCAGCTTCCCGTCGAACAGGTTGACGGCCACGATGAACGGGACGTCGGAGTCGTTCTCGAAGTAGTTGACCGCCGGGAAGGACGCGTCGAGCTGACGGGTGTCGACGAGCACGACCGCGCCGCTGGCGCCACGGCACAGGTCGTCCCACATCGGCCAGAACCGGGGCTGTCCCGGGGTTCCGAACAGGTAGAGCAGCAGGTCGGGGGCGAGGGTGACCCGGCCGAAGTCCATCGCGACCGTGGTCGTGGTCTTGGCGCTGGAGTCCGAGAGCGGGTCGACCGACTCCCCGGCCTGCGTCATCCACGCCTCGGTGTTGACCGGCGGGATCTCGGAGACCGAGGCGACCAGGGTCGACTTCCCGACGCCGAATCCACCGGCGACCACGATCTTGGCCGAGGTGACGGTCAGCGCCGGACGGTCAGCCGAGCTCGGAAAGGCCATCGATAACTCTCTTCAACAAACGGTGGTCGAACGGGGAGTCATAGGCCCCGTCGCTGATCTGCAGGTGCTCCGTCGTGGCGAGGTCCTCGAGCAGGACTCGTGTCACGCCGAGCGAGATCCCGCAGTGCGCGGAAAGCTCCGCGACCGACTGCGGCCCGAGACGTACGCGGTCGTAGAGCCTGCGCGACTCCGGCGTCAGCTTGGCGGCCGCGCGCGCGTCGAAGTGCGTCGCGGAGACCAGCGTGTGCACGTAGAGCTGGTGCTTGGTCTGGGTGCGGCCGCCGGTCAGTACGTAAGGACGTACCCACGGGTTTCCGCTCACGTCGCTGCCTCCGTAGCGCAAGCGCCAGTGTAGGGACGCGGCGACGTGTTGATCCCTTGGTTCGCTCGCTGACGCTCGCTCACGCGCGCTCCCCCGCCATCGAGCTGACGGTCATCTGACGCAGCTCGTCGCGCATCTGCGGGGTGAGTACGTGGCCGACGGCATCGACCATCTGGGCCATCTTGTGGGCCACCACGCCCAGGTTGGCGCCGGCACCGACCAGGACGGCGAAGCCGGCGAGGTCGCCGATGCCCATGAAGAGGAAGTGGCCGGTGTGGAACTTCAGCATCACCTGGTCACAGCCCGGCTCTCCCACCTCGCGCGCGATGTTGTTGCCGAGGCTGATCACGCCGGCGGTCATCGCGGCCAGCGGGTCAGCGACGTTGGCAGACATGCCGCCGGCACCGATCAGCGGAAGCCCGTCGGAGGAGACGATGAGTGCGTGGGTCACGCCAGGGGTGGAGCTGGCGAAGTTGTCGATCAGCCAGCTGAATTCCTTGGGGTCGCGGGGGACGACCGGGCTTTCCATGACGAAAGGGTTCCTTTCACTGCTGGGTCTTAGCTACCAAGGGAGAACGCGTCGAGGTCGTCGGCGAAGGAGTGCCGGGCCGCCGACTGGTCCTCGGGTGAGGCCTCAGCGGTCTGCGGTCCAACGGCTGCTTCCGGCTCAGTCTGCTGGGGACGCAGGCTGACCGGCTCCCGGCGCGGGAGCGCGGCCGACTCTACTGGGCCGCTCTCCGCCACCGACGTCGAGGTCTCGTTCGTCTCATCAGTCCCACTCGTCTCGCCCGTCTCGCCGGGGATCGGGATCGACGTCTTCATGGTGTCGGTGGACAGATCCGGCGAGGGCTGCTGGCTGGGCGGCGGCGCGAACTGCGCCGCCGGCTGGCGGTGGGGCTGCTGCACAGGGAGTGATCCGGTCTGCGGGGAGGTCGGCTGCTGCATCGGCCTCCGGACGGGCTCGAGCGAGGACTGTCGAGTCTCCAGACGGGCCGGCTGTGCCGGTTGCGCCGGCTGAGCATGCGGTTGCGGCATGGCCTGGGGTCCGCGCCGCCGCGGGGCGGGCGGAAGGACTGCGACGCTGCTCGCGCTCGAGGTCCGCGGCGCCTCGGCCGGCTCGATCGGCGCGACCGGGAGCTCGCACAGGAGCTGGGCGGGCACGGTCACCATCGCGATCATCCCGTTGCCGGGAGCGGGACGGGTGGCGAGGCGTACGTCGATGTCGTACTTGCGAGCGATCCGGTGCACCACCGGGAAGCCGGTGTGGCTCCCGGACTTCGCGACCAGCTCCACGATCGGGCCGGCCAGCAGGGCGTTGAGGCGCCCGACCGACCGCTCCGGGATGCCGATGCCGGTGTCCTCGATGCGGAAGAGCACGTCGCCGGCGTCGGCGAGGTGGACGTTGATCGTCACCGTTCCCGGGGAGTACTTCGTCGCATTGTCCAGCAGCGCGGCGATCAGGCAGGAGACGTCGTCGGCGGCGTAGCCGATCACGGCGAGGTCGCTCACCCGGCCGATCGTCACCTGGTTGTAGCGCTCGATGCCCGACAGCGCCATCCGGATGATGTCCAGCAGCGAGGTGTCGACGCCACCCATCTCGTCCTCGGCACGGCCGGCGAGCGTACGCATGTCGCGGCTCGCCCGCCGCATGCGGGTGACCGCGTGGTCGACCTCGTAGAGCTTCTTCAACCGCTCGGGATCGTCCTCGTCGGCCTCCAGCCCGTCGAGCGACATGCGCATCTGCTCGGCGAGGCTGATCAGGTGGAGGCCGAACTGCTCCATGATCTCGGGCCAGGCCTCGTCCTCATCCTCCTGTTGGGGTGGAGGCGTGGACGAGATCGCCGGCACGGCGGGCGTCGAGACAGGTGTCATGGGCACCGGCGGAAATGGCGGTGCCTGACCGCTGGTCGGAGGGAATGAGCGAGCAAGACCCGGATCTGACTGCTCAGCGAGCGTCGCAGTCTGGGGCCCCCGGCGCTTCAACCAGCGCAGGCTCCAGCGTGTCATCAGGCGGCACTTTCAGATGTGGAGAACGAAACAGAGCGGTGATCAGACTGGCACAACCGGTGCGCGAGCGCAGAGTTACGCGCCCGGAAGCAGACAGTGTCCTAGGTCCCTCGTCCCGAGTGGCTCAGGCGCGCCGTCCCCTCGTGACGAGGTGGGCCGATCCTAGCGGCCGCTCAACTGAGGCCCCAACCAGGAAACAGTCGGCGCTTCGCGTCGCCATGGCGTGCACTGGGCGGCGTTGCCCCGGCTCGAAATGCCCCGGCACGCCTTCGCCGGGGCACCTTGCCCAGCACACACCCTGACGACGCGAAACATCCACCTGCCTCCTGGCTGGGCCCTCACCCCGCCAGCAGGCGCAGGGTCTCCTCACGGGCCGGCGCGGTGCGCGGGTCCGTGCCTTCGTACGCGGATCCGACCGGGTTCACCATGACCTCGTCCACGCCGTACTCCTCTGCCATCCCGGCCAGCCGCGCCTTGGCGTACGCGGCGGAGCCGATGATCCAGCGCCTGCGCATGGTGTCGACGAGCCCCTGGTGGGCCTCAGGGATCTCGGTCTTCTCGGCCTCGTCGATGCTGGGCTGCGCGGTCAGCGGCTGGCCGGTGCGCAGCTTCAGCATGGTCAGCAGCTGGGGCAGCGCCCGCCGGTCCGCCTCCTCGGCGGTCTCGGCCACGCTCGCGTTCACCGTCAGGAACGTCTTGGGCTCGCTGAGCAGCTCGGAGGGCTGGAACCTCGAGCGGTAGAGCTCGATCATCGCCTTGGTGTCGGTGCCGTTGCCCGCGAAGTGGTGGGCGAAGACGTAGGGCAGGCCCTTCTCGGCAGCGAGACGCGCTGAGTAGTCGGAGGAGCCGAGCAGCCAGAGCTCGGCGACCGAGATGGCCGACGGGGTCGCGTGCAGGACGTGCTGGCGACCGCCGGCCATCAGGCCGACGCCCTCCGGCGCCATCATCGCGACGATGTTGTCGAGGTATTCCGGGAAGCGGTTGACCGCGTCGTCGGTCACTCCCCCGGCCCCGTGGCGCAGCGCCCACGAGGTGACCGGGTCGGTCCCGGGCGCACGCCCGATACCGAGGTCGATCCGCCCGGGGAACGCGGCCTCGAGCAGTGAGAACTGCTCGGCCACCACCAGCGGCGCATGGTTGGGCAGCATCACTCCCCCGGACCCGACGCGGATCCGCTCGGTCGCGCCGGCCACCAGCGAGATCAGCACAGGCGGGTTGGTCGACCCGACCGCCGGCATGTTGTGGTGCTCGGCGAGCCAGTAGCGCTCGAAACCCAGCTCGTCGGCGACCTTCGCCAGCGACAACGTCGCGGCCAGGGCATCAGCGGAGGACTGGTCCTTGCGGACCGGGACGAGGTCGAGAACGCTCAGCTTCACGTGAGGTCTCAACCCCGCCCCAGGCGTCGCTTATTCCGGCGCCAGCAGTGCGCGAAGACCGTCGGCGACGGCCGAGCGCCACCAGGCGTAGTCGTGGCCGCCGTTGTGCTCGGCGGAGATGACGTCGATCCCGGCGGCACGGAGACGGTCGACGAGGTCGTGGTGGAGCTCGTCGAGCACCCACTCCTGAGTGCCGTGCGCAAGGTGCACCCGGGTCTTGGCCTCCGGCGTGACCGCGTCCGCGAGATCGTCGAGCCACAGCGACGCCGACTGGCTGGCGACACCGTGGATGTGCTCGGGGTAGGTCAGCCCGGCCCGCAGGGCGGTGACGCCGCCGAGGCTCTGGCCCACGACGTACGTCTCCGCGGAGACCGCCCGACGCTCGCGCACCCACGGCAGCAGCTGGTTGACGATGTAGTCGGCACCCTCACCGCCGGCGAGCTCCTCCCACCGCTTGTCGCGGCCGCCGGAGGCGGGCAGGACGCAACGTACGTGGCGGAGGTGGCCGTCGGCGATCAGGTTGTCGAGCGTGGTCGGCAGCGAGTGGTGGTCGGTCCAGATCTCGCCGTCCAGCGCGACCACGAGCGGCAGGTCGACGTTGAGCCCCGCGCCGGCGGGGTCGTAGAGCCAGACGTCACGGCCGTCTGGCCCCACCTCGAGCGTGACCGTGCCGGGGACGACGTCGTCGCGCCGGAACAGCCACGGCTGCAGCGGGGCATCGGGCAGCGAGACGACCGACTGCTTGATGCCCTGCCGGTTGTGGCACCAGTCGGGGTTGAGCGGGTCGAGGTAGCCGCGGTGCAGCACGGCCCGCAGCTCCACCTGCCCCTCACTCTCCCACGGGGCGAGCTCGCCGGGGTGCTTGCACAGGAAGGCGTACGAGGCCCGCCAGTCGCGCTTCATCAGGAACGAGGCGTGCCACAGGTCGGTGCCGGGCTTCCGCTCGAGCATCGTCTCGGCGAGATGACGCTCGTCGGTGAGCCGGTTGGCGAAGAGAAGCACCTCCTCGGCCTCGTCGTCGCGCCAGCAGAAGGTGACGATCACCTCGTCCTCCGCAGCGCCCGCGCCGGTCTCCTCGATGAGCGGGAGCGAGGTGGCGATCTCGTCCCAGAACATGTCGATGTCCTCAGGAGCGAGGCGGTCGATGATCGCGCTTCGCGTCCGTGCCGATGGATTGGGTCGCGCCGCCGTTGGGGGTCGCAACTGCGTACTCATCCGGTTCTTCCTCCCGAGTACGGGGCTCTCCCTGTCCCCGCGGGCTGACCAAGTTACTCACAGTCGAGGCGAGACGCGAGGTCCTGAGGTCCCTTTCTCTGTCAACTGATAGGTGATGTCGCATATCCGCTAGTCAAACCTGTGGACAGGGGGGATTCGTTCAGTTTCCTATCAGTTTTCGGTCCACATGTCGGCACAGATCGCGACTGCACCGAGGAATCCGGGGCCCTCCCACTGAGTGATTCGGACGTCCCCCACCCGGTCGGCCGGACCGTCGTCGGCGAGGACGTCGAGGCGCCGCGCAGCCGCCATGCTGCCGTGGCCGGCCTTCACCAGCGCCTCCTTGCGCACCCACAACCGCGTGAACGCGTACGCCGCGTCCGACTGCCCCGCCACCCAGGCCACCTCGCGGGCCGAGAGCGCCCGGTCGGGACCGCGCGAGATCCTCTCGACGTCGATGCCACACCGCCTGGTGGAGGCGACCGCGGCGACCTGGCCACGGGCGTGGCTCAGGCTCACTCGGACCGCTCGCCCACCGGCCACGGACGGCGCGCCGTGCTCGGCGCTGCCGCAACGGGCGCACCGCTGCTCGACCACGATCTCCTCGCGTGTCATGCCCAGCAGCTCCGCGGCGCACTCCCGGACGAGAACGTGGGCGGCGGCGTACGCCTGCTTGTCGGCCTCGGCCACCAGCCGCTCATGGCGGGCCCGCTCGGCCGCGGTGAGCAGTCCGAGGTCGGCGTCAACCTCGGTCACCGTCGCGAAGCGAACGATCTCGGTCATCGCTGCCCCGAACGACCCCGGTCGCTCAGTGACCACCCCAGGGCACACCGAGCTTGCCGAGCATCTCCTCGCCGCCGTCGAGCGCGGTGAGAACCCAGGCGCCGTTGGAGGTGAGGGCGAAGGTGTGCTCGAAGTGAGCCGCCCAGGATCCGTCGTCGGTCACGACGGTCCAGTCGTCGTCGAGTGTCGTCACCTCGGGGCCACCGAGGGTCAGCATCGGCTCGACGGCCAGCGCGATGCCGCGCTGCAGCTTCGGGCCCTTACCCGGCTTGCCGTAGTTGAACACCGACGGCTCCATGTGCATCTCGGTGCCGATGCCGTGGCCGCTGAAGTCCTCGAGGATGCCGTAGTCACCCTGGGAGTCGACGTAGGTCTCGATGGCGTGCGAGATGTCGGTGACCCGTCCACCGAGACGGGCGGCGGCGATGCCGCGCCACATCGACTCCTCGGTGACGCGCATCAGCTCGGAGACCTCCTCGGGCACCGAGCCCATGGCCACCGTGATCGCCGCGTCGCCGTGCCAGCCGTCGACGATGGCGCCGCAGTCGATCGAGATGATGTCGCCGTCCTTGAGCACCCGGGAACCCGGGATGCCGTGGACCACGACCTCGTCGACCGAGGCGCAGATCGAGCCCGGGAAGCCGTGGTAGCCCTTGAACGACGGGACGCCACCACGGGACCGGATCGAGTCCTCGGCGATGGCGTCGAGCTCGGATGTGGTGACTC
>NZ_JBHVKN010000151.1:0-12390 GCF_042798075.1 Nocardioides sp. NPDC057772 | reverse complement strand
GCAGCTCGCTACGCGGCCCAAGGCAATTTGGTCCAGGCGTGGAGGTACAACTCCCTCAGTATTCTCATCGTTGCCGGCGCTGCGCTCGCCGTTCTGCGTACCTTGGTCGGACTGGTCGGCCGACGGTGGCTCACCTTCTGGGTCTCGTGGACGCCGCGGCGGCGCCGCTGGGCGGTAGGCGTAGGACTCGTCCTGCTGGTGCTGCTCGAGATCCGACAGCAGATGCGCGCCGATCTGCTCATCGCTGGCACGAACATGTGGCGCTGAACCGGATCAGCACGGTCATGGAGCTCGGGGCCTGGAGATCAGCCCAGGTTCGCAAGCAGGTCCCGGCACGCTTGCTCGCAGGCTCGGCACGCGTCGGCACAGACGCGACAGTGCTCGTGCATGTCGGCGTGGCGGGCGCACTCGTCACCGCAGGCCTTGCACGTCGTCGCGCACGCCTCGAGGAACGTCCTGGTGATGTTCGCGTCGTAGCCGGTGTGTCGGGACAGGATGTTGGCGGTCGCCGAGCAGGCATCGGCGCAGTCCAGGTTGCTGCGGATGCACTTGGTCAGATCCGCGACGCGGTCTTCGCTCAGACAGGCGTCCGCGCACGCTGTGCAGGCCTGGGCGCACTCGGCCAGGGTCTGAATCGCCTTCGTGAGCTTCGTGGTGTCGATGTTGCCCAGGTCCTTCGGGTAGGTCTTCAGCATCTGCACGACGGTGTGCATGGCATTCCCTCTCGTCGATTTCGCTGCCGTACACGAGCCAGATGGCCCGATGATCGAGCGGTACCCGTAGGCCACCGGGCCATGAGGCCCCCCAGAAATCGTTGGTGCCAGCGCCACCTCGTGTGCCTGGGTCAGTGTGCGGCTAGGTCAACCCGGGCGGGCCAAGGATTGGCGGTGCAACCGTCCAGCCCCTTGGTCTGTTGCAGCATCACCGGAGCGGTCGCGCCGTCGCCCGGGCACTCCGCGTGCGGGTAGCCGAGCGCGTGGCCGGTCTCGTGGTTGACCACGTAGCGACGGTAGGCCGTCAGGTCGTCGCCATAGCTGTCGGCGCCGAAGTGCCACCGCCAGGCGTTGAGAACGACGTCGCTGCCGTTGCGGCACGACAGCCTCCCGCCGGTGTCGAGCGGAGCACACAGCTCGTCAGCGGTCTCGGGTGTGGCCAGGACGATGCGTAGATCGGCGTGGCCGTCGACGCGGACGAGCTCGTGTTCAGCCGCCCAACCGCGGTTGTCGGCGAGGGTCGTCTCGATGAAGCGGGCGACCTCTTTGGCGGAGTAGGGCAGTCCCTTTTCCACCTCGACTCGGTACGTCGTTGCCTCCTCGACCGGGCGGGATGGAGCGGCCGCGACCTTGAACCTGCCGGATCCGCGTTCTGGTATTGATCTTGACGTCGAGGGTGGCCTGCTCGGGCGGGAGACGCTTTCCTCGGCTGCAGCGACCTCGCCATCGGGAGTCTCTGCTCCTGAGGTCGGCGGCGCCGAGGGCGAGACGGCAATCGATGCAACAGGGACGCGCTCAGTCTCCCTGGCGGCATCGCTTCCGCGCGCTATCGAGACGAGCGGAAGGGTGACCGCCACGCCTGTGACGAGAACGGCGAGACCGACCCGGCCAGCGATATCCCCCGCGTCGTGACCTGGTCCATCGCGGTGAGGTTCCTGGCGTTTGTGAGGTGCAGCTCGGTGTTTGCTCATCGTTGCACCGCCTTACAGGACCTGTTGCCAGGTGTCGCCATGGTCGGTTGAGTGGAAGGCTTCGTCCGACGTGGCGGCGTACCAGCCCTGCTCGGTGATCGTGAACGCCGCTGGCTGACCGCCGATCGAGCCGGTCTCCTGCCACGTCTTGCCCGCATCGCCACTGATCCGGACGACACCGTCCGGCCCGATGCCGACCAGGCCGCCCTCCGGCGTGGTGTCGAGGTAGGCGGTGACCGGTCCGCCGAGCTCACGGGTCTGCCCGGTGGAGGCGTCGATGCTGACTACCTGTCCCTTGCCCGTGGTCGCGAACAGCCGTCCCGGATCGTTGGTGGCCGCGACGCTGATGAGGTCACCCGTGAGGATCTCTTCGAACCGCTTGCGGTCTTCGGTGCGCAGCAGGCGGCTGGTGGTGGAGTCGTAGGCGTAGAGGACGTCGCCGGCTGGCTCGAGGATGTGGAAGTCGGCCTTGCCCTGCAGCGCGAGCGGTTCCCAGGTCTCGCCGGCGTCGGTGGACTCGATCAGACCCAGATGAGAAGGCAGGTCCTCGGACAGGTCAGGGTGTCCGCTGCCGAGGAAGTGGCCTGGACCGACCACGGTGAACGCCATGGTGTCCTGCCACCGGTCGGCGACGCGGGTCGGCTTGCCGGTGTCGGGGACGTGGAAAAGGCCGAAGTGGGTGGCGACGTAGAGGCTGTCATCGGCTGGGTCGATCCCGAGCCCGTGGATATGGCCGACTGACCTGTCGTCGGACGTGCTCTCGTTTTCGGCGCGTGAGTTGGACTCCTGGTCAGCGGCGCAAGCAGTTGAAAACAAGGCCGTCGCGACGGCGATGGCCAGGGCGATGCGGGAGGTTCGGTTCATGAAGGTGCTCCGGTCTTGAGGGCGGTGTCGGGCAGGCGCAGGCCTGCCCGACACGTGCACGAGTGTCAGGACTGACGAGATTCAGGACTCGAGCAGTCCCCGCATCGTCTCGATCTCCTCAGCCTGGGCAGTCTCGATGTCCTCGGCCATCGCCGTGGCGTCGGGGAACTCGCCGTCGACCTGCTCGGTCTGAGCCATCTCGATCGCGCCCTCGTGGTGCTCGATCATCATCGTGAGAAACATCTGGTCGAACTCGGCGCCGGAGGCGTTCTCCAGATTGGTCATGTCCTCCTCCGACATCATTCCGGTCATCTCCTCCGACGACATGTCGCCGTGGTCCATGCCAGACATGCCGTCCTCAGGGACGTCCTCGTCCCAGCTTTCGAGCCAGCCGGTCATGGTCTCGATCTCGGGGCCTTGCGCCGCCTCGATATCTGCGGCCAGGTCCTTGACCTCCTGGCTCTCCGCTCGGGTCTCGGCGAGATCTGCCATCTCGATGGCCTGCTGGTGGTGCGGAATCATCTGCTGGGCGAACGCCACGTCGGCATCGTTGTGCCCCGCGGAGGTGTGGTCGTTGTCCTCGCCACCACGAACGGCGAGGACGAGTACCGTCGCTGCGAGGATGAGCAGCGCGGCCGCAACGATGGCGGCCGTCAGAGTCTTGCGCATGAGAATGCTCCATCTGTGTGATCTGGGTCTGGGCAGGCAAAAGCCCGAGTCACCCGGACGGGTGCCTCGTGGCTCGGGCCTGTCAGCAGCGGATCACGCAGAGCTGAAGCAGGTCGGGCGGATCACGGTCCCGCCCGTAGCGAACTGGATTCGGCCAGGTTGGGACCAGGCGCCTGAGAATCCGAATGTTGCGCCTGACCAGCAACAGGGCGAAGCCCAAGATCAAGCCGGTGAGGACCGCGAGACAGAGACCGAGGAAGCTCCCGCCTCCGTCGCCGAGGGGACCCTGGGGCAGGTCATCTGCTGCGGCGGAGCCGGACTCAGCGGACACGGAGTCGTCGCCTGCGATGCCGGCTGGCGCGTGCGGGCCATCGTGTCCCGCCGACATCATGACATCGGGGCTCTGGGGCGTCGCTCCCATGGAATGAGCACCGGCGTGGGATCCCCAACCGTGCATCGAAAGGAGTCCGAACAGCGCCACGGCAACCGCCGCGAGCGCAAGGCGGGTGCCGCGTGTCTGCGACGCCGTCCGGAGGTCCTGCATGCCCCTGATCCTAGGCGATCCGCAAATCACCACCCCGCCGTATCCGCTGGCCGTCACTGGCCGAGGGCCGCCATCAGGCTGGGTAGGCGGGCTTGGAAACTACTGATGCCACGTGCCTTGGTATGCACCTCAGTGGCCCGGAGGATGCTGGAACGATGACAACGCACGCAGAGCCGGAGCCCGACGAACGGCTGCGCTGCTGGTGCCGCGACAACGAGTTCCCCCACGAGAAAGTCGTCCACCTGGGTGCCCATGCGTTCGGTTGCAACCGAGTCAGGGAGCCTCAGCCTGTATCCAGGAGCGTTTCGGGACTCCAGGGGGAAGAAGTCGGCGATACATAGGGCGCACGAGGTACACGACGCACACGGCCACCAGCACGCGGACTGACCGCGGACATTCGCGGTCGAGCACGAGCGCCACGTCGACTACCTGCACGACGGCCACGCGCACTATCAGCGCGACGGCCACTACGACGAGCGCCAGGCCGACGCCGACGTGATCGAGGTACACGGGCACGACCACGGCCCCGACTGCCGGTCACGGGGTCGTCGATCACGGCGACCGTTACGACGAACACTGAGCCCGGCGAGCCGCCGCGTCGACATGATCTGCGGCGATCTTGACGAGGTGTGCGCTGCCCTCCGCGGTTCCAAATCGCGGCTGATGGTGTGACCGCGACTGAGTTCGCCCGCAGGACTCGAGGAGGTTGTCAATCTGCGCAGATCAGGACGTCTGCATGAGCCCTGCACGTGTCCGGTCTCCGTTGCGAGCAACCGACGCTCCGAGCCGCCCGCAACGCAAGAGTTCATCGCCTTCTGATTCGCGCGTGGAGATGGTGTGCTGGAGGCCGTTGGCGGGTTCTCAGAGCGATGACGGAAGCTGCTGCGGTGATGAGGGCTGCTCCTGCGAGGAGGGTGCGGGGCGCATCGTGATGGCGCCCGTTGTCCAAGGCTGTCATCAGGTGTGCTGAGTTCCGTTGCGACTGAGTTGTGTTGCCAGCTTGGGCGAGCGCAAGGGAGGCCTGTGGGCTGCGCTCGTCTTGTCTGGTTCCTGCTGCGGCCGTCCCTGCTTGGCTGTTGGCAGCCGAGGCCCCGAGAGGGTTATGGGCACCCGCATTGGCTCCGGATCCTGCAGCACTGGTGACGCTGCTGACCGTCACCGCGTTGCCGGGCACGCCGATGGGTGCAGGCGGCGGGGGTGGCACCGGTCCGAGGGCTGCATGAGGTGCGGGTTGATGACCGGGCGCCGGGGCCGGAGGTACCTCATGCGTAGAGCCGTGCGCTGGCGGGGTTCCTGGTTGTGCCGCCCCTGGGAGCGTTCGGGTGGCACAGTCGACCTGAGTCGTGGCCGTGGCCACAGGACGCTTCTGGAGGCGAGCGGCCAGGGTCACCGGGTAGGTGCTGCCGGCCACGTCTTCGGTACAGGCGAAGGTGACCTGGTAGCGCCTGACGTGCTGGGTGGTGACGTCCACGGTGGTGGAACCGGGGGAGATGCCCGCGACCAGCGCGGCACCCTTGGTGGGGATGAGATCGAGTGTCCGAGTGTCCTCCACGGCGCGGAGCACACCGATCAGGGCCTCGGACATGTTCTGGACGTCGTCGGCCTCGACCACGTTGCCCACGGTGGGACTGGAGTCCTTGACCGTGCAGACCAGTGGCTCACCCGGCGAGATGTCGGGTTGGCTGTCGTTGTCGCAGTCGACGGGTGCGGCGGCGAGCGCACCGGTCTCCCGGGCGAGGTGGAGTAGGGAGGACCGGCCGTTGATGCCTCTGGACTGGGGCCCGTGGTCGATGTCGAGCCCGACCTGAAGGATGCCCTGGGCTCGCAAGGCATCGATGGTCTTCTCGCTGGTGGGGGCCGGGTAGCTGGGATTCTTGGGGGCACCTTCGCGGTAAGGTGCGTCGGCTACGTGCAGCACGACTTTCAGCGCGCCGGGGCGGAAGTTGAGCTGCTGGCCGGGCTGGATGTCGTTGCGGGTCGGGCGGTCGGGGTCGACCTGCTGGCCCGCGCCGGTCGCGATCTGATAGAGCGCGGCCAGGGCTGGGGTGGCTTCGCCGGAGCCGCCTCCCATGGCCTGCAGCGCTTCGAGTGCCTGCCCGAGCTCCTCGTCGACGGGGCCGAGGTCACGACGCCGGAAATAGGCGCCACGGCCGCCCTCTGTCCCGGAGTAGGGGGCGACGTCCTCGTACTCCTTGTAGTCGGCAACGCCGATCCGTAGATCGACGCCTCGGGCCGCGAGATCCTCCACCAGCTGCTGCAGGCGCGTCCGCAACGCGCGGATGGAGGGCCCCATGCTGCCACTGCTGTCCACCAAAAGGCCGAGGTCCAGGGATGTGGGGCGGGGCGGGAGGGTGAGGGTGTAGTCCACGGTCGTCGACTCGCCCACGCCCAGCGCGATGTGTCGGCCGGTCGGCGTGAGGTGTGCAGGGGCTGGAGGGGCGGGCGGCACTGGCTGGAGTCCGAAGGCCGGTTCGGGGCTATCTGCCGGTGATCGGCTGCTCTCGGGGTCGAGGGGGCCGTCGTAGCGCCAGATGGCGCGTGCGGCACGCGCGTATAGGCGCGGTTGGGGTGCTGCGTCCGAGGTCAGGTCGTATAGGGCGGGCCGTTCGGCTTCGGGGAGGGGAGGGGTGATCTCGCGGAACCTGTCCCGTCCGGCTTCGTATCGGAATACTCGAGCCGGAGCACGGACGCCGCTGGGGAGGTGGGAGAAGAGCAGCGCCAGGCCGGCTGCGGTGTGTCCGAACGCCACCGAGTCGCCGTACTGGGCGGCTGGTGCTGGGGATCGTCGCCAACCGGTGCCGCCGTCCTCGGAGCGGATCATCTGGCTGCTCAGCGACTCGAGTGCGACGAGATGTGAGGCCTGGCCATGTTGTGACCCGGGCTGCGAGTGGATGCCGAATGCGGTGATCGGCTCGTTGACGTACGGGTTGCGCTGCCAGGTCCTGCCGGCGTCGGTGGACTTGTACAGCTGGTTGCGTCGGTCGCCCCAAGCCCACAGCACGTCCGGATCGACCGGGTCGACGGTGACCTTCGCTCGGATACCGAGGCTGGCCGTCAGGTCGTCGAAGGCTCCCCGCACGGACCAGCTACGACCGCCGTCGAAGCTGGCATACAGCGCGGCCGGGGGTTGCTTGGCCGCGCCGATGAACACGGCGTAGAGCCGGTCCGGATCGGACGGGGCCACCGACAGCTGTCGCAGCTCCTGGTGAACCGGGAGCCCGGACCGCAGGCTCGTCCAGTGCTCACCGCCGTCATCGCTGCGCAGCACCGCAGTGCCGAGGTTCTGCCGCAGAGGCCCTCGGGCCAGCACACCGAGATAGACCCGATTGCCGGCACGCTTGGACCGCGGCAGCGCGATCGTGGTGATCTCGTCGAGCTCGGTGTGCACGTTGGCGGCCGTTTCCGACTGTGGTCCGGTCTGTGCCGTTGGAGTGGGCGGGAGTCGGTACACCGCCTCCCAGGAGCATCCTCCGTCGACCGAGCGCAGGACGCTCTTGGAGTTGGTGGCATACATCCGCTGCGGCTCAACCGGGTCGACTGCGTACGCCAGGGTGTCGCGGAACTCGCCGTACGGCGATGGTGCGACGAGCCGCGGATAGTCAGCAACCGGGATCTCGGACCAGGGGCCGTGTCTCTCGCCGCAGGTTGTGGCGTCGGCGGAAGAGGACGCCACCCACGGAAGGCCGAGGGCGAGCAGGGCGCAGGCGCCCGCGATGAGCAGTTTCTTCATAGCCTCAGCGGTGGGGGGACGGCGACGGGCAGGGTGTTCTTGCGGAGTCTAACTAAGAATCATTATCATTGCGACTTGGTCGGCCGGGAAGGACTCGGTCGGCCGTTTTCTCTGAAGGAGGAGCCATGCGAAAGCTGGCAGTTGTGTTCGGTACAGCCCTGGCGGCGTCTGTTGTCGGTATCGCCGGCGCTACGGGGTCGGCGTCGGCGGCGGAGTGCTACAACCCGGGTTCTCCCAGCTCGGTGCTTCACGACAACCACGATGCTGCGCCTGCGCCCGCCGACGGCGTGGTGCACACCACCGAGCAGCAGGCGTGCCAGCGGGGTCTGTGACGCCCACGCTGTGACGCCTGGCTTATAGCCAGCTCGACTGCGTCGCCCGCCGGTTCTCGGGCCGACGGGCGACGCACCCCTCCTTGCGCAGCATTACCCCTGGTGCGCCCTTCTTCCAGGTACGACGGAGTCCCCATGTCATTCCCCCGCCTGAGCACCCGTGGCCCCATCGTGTGGCTGCTGCTTTCGCTCGCCATCCTCTTCGCGTTGCTAGGTACGGCGATGCACTACCTGACCCCCTCCTCGCCCGGCCGCGAACTGACCCTGAGCGAATTATCCGCACTGATCGAGTCCAACAGAGTGAAGCAGGCCACCTTCCTCGACGAAGACGCGCGCATCGAAGGACGGTTCACCTCCACGCCGGTCTCCACATCGGGCGCCACGTCATCAGACCGGACACAGCGACCGTCGGTGGACCTGGGCGCGTCAGCAGACGCGGCACCACACGGCGAGGGCGCGTTCTTCGTCGCGTACCCCAAGAGCGACTCGAGCACGGGCATACTGCTCACCGCGCTCACCTCTGCCGGCGCGCAGGTCGAGGTAGACGCGCAGCCGGGCAAGGTCGCGGTGCGGATGCTGACCACGGTCGTGCTGCCGCTGCTGATCCTGGCCAACCTCTTCGCGCTGTTGTTCTCGCTCTCGCGCGGCGGTGGTGGAGTCGGTGAGATCCGCGGCTTCGGCACCCTCGGCCGCCGCGGCTCATCCCAGGTCGAGCCGCCCTCGACGCGGTTCAGCGAGGTCGCCGGAGCCGATGAGGCGGTCACCGAGCTCAACGAGGTGGTGTCTTTCCTCAAGGATCCGGCGACGTACGCCGCCATGGGGGCTGTCCCGCCCAAGGGGGTGCTTCTCTACGGTTCCCCGGGCTGTGGCAAGACGCTGATCGCGAGGGCGACCGCTGGTGAGGCGGGGGTGCCGTTCTTCTCGGTGGCCGGTGCCGAGTTCGTGGAGTCGCTCGTCGGTGTCGGCGCGGCGCGTATCCGGGATCTGTTCGCCAAGGCCCGGGCCGTCGCTCCGGCGATCGTGTTCATCGACGAGATCGACGCGGCCGGACGCCGACGGGGCGGCGGGGACGGCGGCGGTTCCGATGAGCGCGAGCAGACCCTCAACCAGTTGCTCGTGGAGATGGACGGCTTCGATTCCGCGAGCGGGATCGTGGTCATGGGCGCGACCAACCGGCCCGACATTCTCGACCCCGCGCTGCTGCGCCCGGGCCGCTTCGACCGACATGTAGTGGTGGAGCAACCGGACGTGGCTGGGCGCGAGCGAATCCTGCGTCTGCACGCCAAGGACAAGCCCATCTCCGCTGGTGTCGACCTGAACGCGGTCGCGCGGCGTACCCCTGGCTTCACCGGAGCCGACCTGGCCAATGTCGTCAACGAGGCCGCCCTGCTGGCCATCCGTGAGCGCAAGACCGAAGTCGACGCACCCGAGCTCACCGAGGCTGTCCAGCGGGTGATCGCCGGGCCGCAGCGCCGCGGACGCCTGCTGGATGCGGCCGAACGTCACCGGATCGCCGTACACGAGGCCGGACATGCGCTGGTGGTCTCCGCCAACGGCCGGGCCGCAGACATCCATCGGATCTCCGTGGTCACCCGTGGCCGCTCCCTCGGCTCCCTCGCGCTCGGCAGCGATCGGGATGCCGTGCTTCTCACCCAGGATCAGCTCCATGCTCAGCTCGCCTCGGCGATGAGCGGCCGCGCCGCCGAGGAGCTCGTCCTCGGCGTACCCTCCACCGGCAGCGAAGCCGACCTGGAACACGCCACCAACCTGGCCCGCGACATCGTCGCAAGATACGGCATGAGCGAGCGGCTCGGCCGCATGCGACTGCTCGACCACGACTCCGACACCTATCTGGGCGGTTCGTCCGGCCTCCAGCGATTGTCAGGCCCCTTTCACGAGCAGGTCGATATGGAGGTGCGACGGCTCCTGGAGGAAGCCTTCCATCAGGCCACCGCAACGCTGGAGACCCACCGCTCCTTGCTGGACGAGATCGTCGCGGAGCTGCTCGAGGCAGAGACCCTTGAAGGGCCAAGCCTGGAGATGCTGCTGCGCCAGGCCGCTCCCATCCCGTCCGGCGCCATGTCCACAGAGGAGTCCCTGCCTGGCCGCAACGCGGCGCCCGCGTGACCGTGCTCATGGCCGAAGCCTGGTGATGTCGGGCGGTGGCCACCCGACGCCAAGTTTGGTCCTCGTGGAAGGGTCACCGTCCGATCAGAACTGGTCCCATCTTGGTTCTAGTTGGACGTTGGGTGCCATGGAGAGCACCTTCTCAAGCGATGCCGGCTTGGCCAGCATCGGCAGGATCGGCGGCATCACAGGAAGGTCCACGCTGTCACGATAGGTGAGCCCGTGGGTGGTCGTTGCCTCATCCGTGTGTCGGTGGTCCCGGTGAGGCAGTCGGGGTTTCTAGGTCGCAAGGTTCGCGAAACTCGTCATCGACCTCGTCGGGCTCGCCGTGATGACTTCACCAGTGCCGCATCAGTGCCCGGATCTGATCGGGATCGAGCCCGTAGTCGGCCAGCTGTCGGAACACTCGCAGCATCTTTGCGCGGGTAGCGGTCCGGCGTCTGTAGTCCTGCCCCCAGGCTCGAGCGTCGGCGAGGATCAGTTCCTCGACGGACTGATCCCGCGTCCAGCCGACCAGTGGCCACCACGCGTCGCGGATCTCCGGGGGCAGGCCGTCGACCAGATCGGGCCATAGGTCGACCAACAACGCAGCGTCGACGTGCTCGAAGAGTTGGGTCTCGTCGCCATATCGGAGCAACCATGCATAACCACTAGCCCGCTTGTCGCGATCACCCAGAGAGAACACCTTGTGATCACGACCCTGCCACACCCATAGCGGCGCGAAGCATTGCTCGGGCGTCAACCGCCACAGCCGGTTTGGCACCAGAGCGGTGGACCGTCCGGGCCCAGCGACCTCGATCTGGTGGAAGGTGATCCGCTCGTTGAGCGTGAGCTCGAAGTCGAGGCAGCGCAAGATCCGCTCGAGGACGGCCAAGGTCGGGGACTTTGCGCCGCGTTCGTAGGCCGACAGCGATGGCTGGGACGTACCGCTTCGGCGCGCGAGTGCCTCTTGGGTCAACCCGCGAGCGACGCGAGCGGCCTCCAAGAGTGAGCCCTCGTGGCCGATGGCCATACCAAAACATAACTCTTCGGATCTGACACGCTCAAGAGTCGCATTCATCGCGCGCACCTACCTGGTGACAACCAGGAATGGGGGACTCGATGAGCGTTGCAGACCAGTTCGGACTCGACGATCCAGTGTCACCGCTGCTCGCCGAAGCACGGGAAGGATGGGAACGATGGTGCGCCGTCGACCCGCGGCTGGCCGTGGTCGATGACCTCGCTGACCTCAGGGAGTGGACCCGTCAGGCTGACGTCGCGGACAAGGCGGCGGTGCTGCGGACCCTGGCGGCTCTCACCGCCACTGACCGGTCAGCGGTCGCAGCCCTGGTGTGGCTCCTGATCCCTGGAGCATGCCGGGTTGCAGAAGGGCTGAGCGACCTGTCGCTCGACATCGATGCACTGGTCGCCTCCGAGCTGTGGGTGCAGGCCTGTCAGGCGCATCGGCTACGCACGCCGTGGCTGGCCCGGGCACTCCTGAACGCGACCCGGCGGGAGGTCGCGGCCTCTCTCGGTGTCGGCAGCCGTGCCGACCGCCATTGGAAGCGTGTACTGCTCACTGACGAGCTTGCCATGCTCGCGAGCGTCGCCAATGATCGCGCAGTCTTGGAAGGGGAGATCGCGCCAGAGGTGGAGTTGCGAGAGTTCCTCGACCAGGCAATCCGCGAGCACGCAGTCGAGGAGGAGGATGTGCGCCTGCTCCACGAGCTCGCCGCCGCAGCCGAAACCGTTGGTGCACCACCACGTCGCGGACGACTGGGCCTGACCACCCCTGCGGCCGCCGAGCTGGTAGCCCGCGACCACCCCGAGGCGGCCCGTACGCTGCGGCGACGCGCCGCGCGCTCGTTGGACCGGCTGAAGGTCTATGCCGCGGTGTGGATCGACGACACCAGTGGGGCGCGTCGGTGTTCAGAGCAGAAGGGCCGCGAGATCGGTGCAGCCTGACCCGGCAGGTCTTGATGACACGACCATGCGGAGCCTGCATGAAGGTTTGGCGCCTGGCAGCGGTTCGACCCTTACCAGCGGCGGTTCCGCCGGCGTTGTCGGGAGTGCCAGTAGATCCAGTCTCGCTCTTCTTGGCCGAGATCTGGTGGCGGCAAGCTTCCCCGTTGCTTGAAGTGCCACATGACCGACCGTGCGCCGAGGTTCGTCATGCCGTCAGTTAGGAGTGCCTTGAAGGCGTCGAGCGATGCTCGGGTGACCCGGTAGTGGGTCAGGCCTGGAGCGTAGAAGCGCCTGTCGAGGCACCAGCAGATCTCGTTGGCCTTCCAGATGGGGACGTCCAGTTCCTCGGCGACCCGGCGGGCCGATACGAGCAGCTTGGGCGGGTCGGGCGGCTCCCAGTGCTCGGGGCGCATCGTCACCACCAGCCTTTCCTGGACTCTCGCGGCATCGAGTTCACCCAGGCGAGCAGCGATCCGTACACGATCCGATAGTTCCT